>JBCCJB010000212.1:0-7439 GCA_039028015.1 Planctomycetota bacterium | reverse complement strand
TTTTTCATCGTAGAAAAACACACGGGCACCAAATCCTCGCGTCGGCGTGCGGCCGCTTTGCGTCAACGTGTCGGGAGCCCAGGTCGTCGCGATCTTGACCGGAGTCGGATACGGCTCAGGCACATCATCTTGTTTTTTGACCCAGGGCAAATGAGTCAACCAACCGTCCGAGGATGAGTCGGTGGTTTGAGCTTTGTCCGAGGTCAATGCGCAACCGGTCAGACTCAAAACGATCAGACAAGCTGCCAAGTGTTTGATGCTTGGAATTTGGGTCATGGTTGTCGAAGCCTTCAAAACAGTCTCTAAGATCACGCCAAAGTTAAGTTGATTGGTTGTCAGCACACTCCCGTGTGCGTCCTTTTTCAACACGCCGAACGCATCCGGACTTCGACACACAGCGTGTGTCGCCTACAAGTTCCGGTGATGGATTCACTTGCCAAAACGAAACCACTTCCGTCTGGGTTTCTCTTCGGAAACTGCTTCGTTGGCAGCCGATTCATCAAGTTTCGCTTCCTCTGAGTCTTGTTCTGGTTTGAATGCCATCGGCTGGATGGTCGCGGCACCGGGATCGGTCATCACCGGTGGCATGAGCGCGGACGGCAAGACTTCCGTGGGCGGCGAAACGATCGATTCGCCGGGTCCGAGATCAATTCCGTGCAGCTGCTCGGGAACGGGCATTGCCGGTGTGATTGGCTGACTGAGTCCTTCGTCAAACATGCCGCCGGCATGGATCGCTCTGGGACCGCCCGGCAAGTCCGCGGCGGGAAAGACATCGACGGTCGGATGCACGTCAGGATAAATCGTCGGCCCGATCGCAGGCCCCCACAGTCCATAACCACCCGACAAACCCACATCACCGTGGGCTTCGACCACATCCGCCAAACACCAGCTCATTCGCGATGATTCGACTTGCTTGACGTAATCCAAATCCTCATCGCCGGTCACAAGCGTTGGCGTCATCACGATGAGCAACTCGGTTCTTCGTTCACGCTCAAGGTCGTACCGAAAGAAAGTTCCCAGCACTGGAATATCGGCCAAGTAGGGAACACGACGCGACGCGTTCTCACGTGACTTGGTGATCAAACCCCCAAAGACAACCGTTTGGCCATCAAAAGCATTGATGGTCGATTGCGCCGTGGTTTGATCAATCGCAGGAACCACGATCGGCGTGTTGTCATCAAACGTTCCGATCGCTTGCCCTTCATTGTTGTTCACGTCGGATCGTGTCGCATCGATGTTCATCGCGATCAATCCGTCGGCACCGACTCGGGGCGTGACGCGAAGAATCAAACCAATGGTGATATCTTCAATTCCAATAAGCGTCTGACCTTGTACGTTTTGTGTGATCTCGGTGGGTCGCGGAAATAGCTGACCCACGTTCACGAAACCTTCGGTGTTATCAGCGGTCATCACTTCGGGTCGGCTGAGGATTTGCAACCGATTGGCGGTGCGCAAGGTTCGCAGCAGCATATTGACCGAGTCACTAGCGGCCGAGAAGACAAATCCCTGCGCGCCCGTAACACCCAATTGGCTGGCCCCGACACCAAACGACGTCAAACCTTGACTGGCCAGCGTTCCCGCGGCAAACGCATTGTTATTGGGGAGACCGACGTTGTTGAAATTGAAGCCTGGTACCGATGGCACCAAAGAGCTGCTCACCGTACCCGGCGTGACGGAAACGGTTCCGGGCGTCGTCGAGGTTGGAATCGTCGTAGGGCTCAACGCCTTACCACGATCAAACAAGATCGAATCCTGCAGTCCAAACTCGCCACCAATTTCAAAGCCATCATCGAGCACGACTTCGGCGATGAGTGTTTTGATCAACACCATCGGAGGACGTCGGTCCAGCCGATCAATCAGCCGCCGGACTTCTTCATATAGTCGAGGCGAAACGCTGATTAGCAAACTGTTGGTTTGCGCTTCAGGAACGACGATCACATCGCGATCGGGCAAATCGAACGGCCCCAAACCTTGTTGAAATTGTGGCACAATGTTTTGGAATTGCTGACGCTGTTGCACATATTGCTGAATGGCCGTCGCAATGTTGGTTGCGACCTGATTCTTAAGCCAGATCACTTCAGTGATTCGTTCAGCGAAACCAGTGCTGTCCAATCGCAGCAGAATGCTCTCAACCACTTCCAGGTCTTCAGCGGCACCGCTGACAATCACGCTGTTGGTACGCACATCGGTTGAAAATCGCAACGGAACCAATGCGGACGGGCTGGCGGTGAGCGGTGGCAGTCCAGCCAAGTTACCCGCACCCACGTTGGTGCCATCAGTCGCAGCGTTTTCACCAAATAAGTCCTGCAGCGCCGTCGTCAACTGCGTCGCATCACCATTTTCGATGGTGAATACCTTGACCAGGGAATCGATTCCCGGTGCCTGATCCAATTGGCGAATCAACTCGGCGATGAGCGCCATGCCCGCCGTCGGTCCTCGAACCACCACGGTATTGGCACCGGTGTCCGCCGTCAGCACAACACCCGACAAAACTCCCGAGTCGAGCATCGCGTTGCCACCTTCCCCAAGAGGGACGATTGACAGCGTGCTCGCGGCAGGAGTCGTGTCGCCGGCATCGTCTTCGGGTTCACCGGTTAAGGCTTCCCGCAAGACCTCAACCAGATCTTCACTACGAGCATTCTGGAGAGGGAACACACGGATTTCACTGGTCGCTGGAATCTCATGGACATCGAGCTCCTCGATCAAACGCGTGACCTCAATCAAGTCGCGTGGGCTAGCACCGACAATCAATGAGTTGGTGCGATAGTCCGCGGAGATACGAACACGAATGCCCAACCCACCCCGTAGCTCGTCATCACTTCCAGGACGTTCGGTAAAAAAGTTGCGGATCGTCTGTTCGGCATCAAGCGCCGATGCATGTTGCAATCGATAGACACGAAGCTTGTCGTTTTCGCCAATCGGCTGATCGATCTTAGCGATCAATTCCAACACACCTGAGATCGCTTCCTTACGACCAATCAATAACAGTGCGTTGGGAGCATCCAAAGGTGTGATGCTGACCTCGCCCGAGCGGGCCGACAACACATCCTCATAGAGCTGCTGCAACAGTGCCGCGACCGCGTTAGCGTCGGCATGCTCCAGGGTTTTGATTTCCACTTCCGGACGCGTGAGTTCACTCAACCGTTCGATGTCGTCAATCACATCCTGGATTCGTTTGAGATCGCGTTTGTTCCCTTTCAGAATGATCAAGCCCGACTCAGGAATGAACTGGATATCGGTCTCACCGATCACGCCGCCGCCCTCATCGGTGCCCGCTTCAACATCGTTGCCACCATCGGTTGCGTCGTTTGCCGCGTCGTTACCAGACTCGATCTGCCCATCCTGAAACGCAACCGTTTGAATGTGATGCTGCTTTGGTGCTGCGACGTGACGCTGTTGGCCTTGGGTTGTCGGGTAAACGCTTCGCAAGAGATGCACGGCACGTTGAACGGGCGCCAAGTCGGCGTGCACCAACCGATGCACGCGCAATTCATCACCCATCGACAACCTCGCATCAATCGCGTCGAACACACGACGCCAACTGTCGTGACGATCGGTTCGAGTCGTCAACGTAATTTGATTGTTACGTCGATCGACTTCGATGAGCGTCACTGGTTCACCATGACGCAGCGCTGGCAAACGAAACGAAGCTCGTTCGCCATTGCGGCTGATCGTTGTGGGGACATCACCACCGATCATTCGTAGCGTGTCCTCAACCTCACGCCACGTCACATGCAACAGATGCCGAGTCAATGGAGTGATGCCGGATGCCGACGATTGACTGGCCAGGGCGTCGGCGAACGCCCTCGCATCTGCCTGGATTTTGGGTTGGAGATCGAGGGGGGCCAACACCAACAATTCACCCTTGCCGGAATCATCCGGTGAAATGGTGACACCCGCCGCATCGTGATAGCGCAGATTAAGCCGGGTCGCGATCGCGTTGACAAGCGATGGATCGACCGTCAGCCGTCGCAACTGCGGCGCGTTGGCGCGTTCGGCACCCGCTGGTTGACCAATAGCGGCGGCAACGATCGTCAGCGCGATCGCCACGCTGAAACGCACGGAAAATGGGGACGCATTCCGAGAAAACATCGGCAGCAATCACGTTGCGTTGAAAACGACGACCGCGAAGGAATCACGATCGGAGCAAAGGGACATTCTTCGCCACAAGCGTCTGATCGGATGGAATGCCGAATGATCTTCATAACCATCGGGATCGATTCAGAGCGAAACACCGCGACCAAAATCAAATGCTTCGCAAACTGCCCAGATTTCCATGTGAGTTTGGGCAATGTCATCAATTCATTCTCTTGCGACCAAGCCGCGGAAGCATCAGCCCGCGACAGCGTGGCTGGGGAGGGCATTGCACTGTGCGAATGTGACGCCGGCCCTCCCACAGCAAACGAGGTCGTCCGTTTTTGCGAACCTCTCCCAAACGAAGTTTGGGGGAGGTCGAGTCGAGCGTCAGCAAGACGCGGGAGGGGGCATGATCGTCAAATGGCTTTGTTGCGCGACTTAGCGAGGACCGCCGCGGCCCCGCGTTGCGGGGTGAGTTCAATCGAAAACCTGACGACCTCAAACTGCGTGAGGGTGAGGTCATGAGCAATGCGAGAGCAACCAAAGATGTGCTATCGCTTGGCTTTGACAGGGTCGAAATCAACCGACCTCAGGTCAATCGGCGGGGCCATTTGAGAATTGAAACGCTGCCAACGTTCCACGAGCCGGCCAAGAAGATCAGGCTCACGTAATGCAATGTCGGTCGACTCAGTGAGATCCAGCTCCAAATCATAGAGCTCAAACAGTGCCTGCTTCCGAGGACGGACCAACTTATATCGACCCGAACGCAACGCGGCTTTGCCTCGCGGCATCCGCCAAAAAACATCCTGGTGCGGACTGGAGGCGTTATCGTCACTCATCCAACCAATGATCGAATGACCATCAAAGGTTGCTGGACGTGGGATTCCGGCCAGCTCAAGTGCCGTCGCGGCAATGTCCAAACTCAACGTGACACGATGATCGCGCTTGCCCGATGGTAGGCGTCCCGGCATCGACCATATCATGGGCACACGAACTCCGCCCTCGTACAACGAACCCTTTTCGCCCCGAAGCGGTGTGTTGCGACTGGTCAATTCGCGTGTTGGGCCTCCATTGTCGCTGATGAAAACAATCAACGTTTCTCGTTTGTCGAATTGCCGTGCGACTTTCGTGATTCGGCCGACACCTTCATCCAGACTCATCAACATGCCCGCAAAGATCCGCCGCTGGATGTCTTCGATGGTTTTGAATTGACTGGCGACCGCGAGCTTGGACTGCATGGGACTGTGAACGGCGTTGTACGAGATCACAGCGAGGTACGGACGCTCGCGAGCACTCGCCATAAACTCGACCGCTTCATCAGTGATCGCATCGGTGAGGTATCGAGGTTCGTTGATTTCAATCAGCGACCGGTTGGAATCATTTCGCAACAATGGATTATCGACATCGTAAGCAGGCTCGCTGACTGGGGCGTAGTTCCCACGGATCAGATTGCCATCACGTCGACGCTGCCCCGACTTGATTGATCGGTCGCGAACCATCGTCAACACACCTGAGTACATGGTTCGACGACCAGCTGAAACGTCGTCGCTGGGTGGAACATAAAAATGTCCCTCGTGCAAAAAACCATAAAAGCGATCAAAACCGCGATCGATTGGTTGCTTGCCATCAGTGGTTCCCAAATGCCACTTCCCAAAAAGACCCGTGTCATACCCAGCTTCGGCGAGTATTGCGGGGAAGAGCATTTCCGACTCAGGCAATCCCGCCTCGGGAATCAGATTTCGTTTGCCCGTGGGATTGTGGTCGTAACCAAACCGCGATTGATATCGTCCTGCCATCAGTCCCGCTCGGGACGGACTGCAATAGCTCGACGTGACATAACCTGACATGCACGTGACGCCATCGCGGGCGAGCGACTGAATGGCTGGCGTTGGGATTTGTGTGTTTCCCATCGCCTCCGTTTCGCCATAACCCAGATCATCAGCGATGATCACGACGATGTTGGGGCGATGATCGGTCGCTGGCGTCGTGGCGGCAGTGTGATCCCGCCCAATTGCAATCACGACACCGGCAAACACCCATCGACACCACGATCGTGAAAAACACGGTGCCAGTTGCCTCGAAGCCAAACGGTCGCATTCGCTCTCGTCATTCACTCGCATAGTCCTAACTCGTGCAAGATATCCGCCACCTGCTGACGTTGGGGCTGCCGAAACGCATGAAAGGGATCCGCAGGAAGATCGCAACACAATCCCAGCAGACTGCACGCTGACTTGGTGGCCTTGATGTGTCGTGACGCGTATTTGCCGATGTCATAAATCGCTTGCAAACGATCAATCCGACCCAGCAAGCGTGCGGCCTGGTCTTCGTCACCTCGACACAAGGCATCATGCCAGGCAACGAACCAATGCGGCGCCACATTGGCACCACCACAAACACCCCCATCGCCACCGACCGCATGAGCGGATCCCAACATTGCCTCGGGGCCCATCAGGATCGACCAATCCGGTCGCATGGACTTGAGCTGGCACAACTTTTCGAAATAGGCCAAGTCGCCGCTACTGTCTTTGACACCAACAATGGTTTCGATCGCAGCAAGACGCTCAAGCGTGGCAATCTCAAACCACACTTTGGTCAGCTGTGGCATGTTGTAGAGCATCAGCGGCAACGCCATTTCCGCGGCGATGCTTTCCACATACGACGTCAGCTCGGTTTGTCCAGCTGGAAAGTAATAGGGAGTGGTCAGCACAATCGCGTCGGCACCGGCCTTGTTGGCAAACCGAGCCAACGCGACCGATTCCACAAACGCGGTGTCGGTCACGCCAACCAAGACCGGAACACGGCTGTCAATGAAACGAACCGATTGCTCGATCATTTCGCGTCGCAATCGATAACTCAAACTCGGTGCTTCACCGGTCGATCCCAAAATAAAAATGCCCGACACGCCGCCGTCGATGACATGGTCGATCAGTCGTGACAAACCATCACGATCGAGCTGATCACGTCCGGCAAGCGGCGTGAGCAACGGAGGAATGATGCCCCGCAGGGGCGACCAACCATGCGTACTAGGGCTGTCCGAGCTAAGCATAACCGGGCACGTGTTGGTGCAGGCTCAAGTCGGCAACTTCCACGGCGATCGGTATTCGTACGACAGCATTGAATTGGCTTCATCATCGTCGATGAATTGCTCCGTGGCGGCATCCCAGTTCAACCGCCGCCCCACGGCCATCGAGATGTTGGCCAAGTGACAAAAGCTTGTGCTGCGATGACCGATTTCAATATCGGCAACAGGTCGCTGTCGCGAAACGATGCAATCGAGAAAGTTCCGAGCGTGAGCTGCCGTGAGCACGCGGTTGTTTGATTTCTCAGAACCCTTTTCAGGCTTAGTGAAGTCGTTCCGCTTG
>JBCCJB010000211.1:0-7454 GCA_039028015.1 Planctomycetota bacterium | reverse complement strand
TTGCGACGGACTCACCAGTTCGTCGCACATTTGAAGAGATAAGTAATACCGCACCAGGAATCGTTAATCGCTAGCGTGTTTGCCTCTATCGTCATCGCAGTGCTGTCGTTGCTTCTGATTCTCGGTGGCAGCGGTTTGCTTTGGTTTTGGTTTGTGCGTAGCCAAGACTAATGCAGGTTTTGCTGACCAATGATGACGGTGTCGAGGCACCTGGTCTGCAAGCGATGCACGACTCGCTGACCACTTTTTTTGAGCAAGCGGGGCAATCCGTCACGCTGATTGTCGTTGCCCCCGATCGGGGCCGCAGCGAGTGCTCTCACACGGTGACGACCACGCATGACTTGTTGCTAACGCAGACAAAGCCCAATTGGTTTCATGTTGATGGCACGCCCGTTGACTGCGTCCGCGTGGCACTCAAGCTGCTTTGCCCCGATGCGGCGATGGTGTTTTCGGGGGTCAATGCGGGCGCCAATGTGGGCGTCGATTTGCTGGGTAGCGGCACGTTTGCGGCTGCCAGAGAAGCCGCGATTCTTGATCGACCTGCGATGGCGATCTCTCACTATCGGCGTCCAGATATGCCACGCACATGGGCTCACTGCCAAGCTTGGTTGACCGAAAGCCTGCGTCGTTTTTGTGACGTCGTCCTGCCCACCAAGCCTTCGATTCTATGGAATGTCAATTTGCCCGCTGTGGACCCTGATGGTCCCATTCCTGAAACAGTCAGATGCATGGTTGAAGATCAGCCGCTGGTTCGACAGGGACGCTTAGAACCTGCCGGTGATCCGTCGTGCCACCGAGTCGAGATGCGGAGCGACTTCCACGGTCGTCCGCGACGAGTCGGTAGCGATGTCGACGTGTGCTTTGGAGGCAGGATCTCGCTCAGTGAGATACAACCCACACTAACCTGAAAGCCCTACTGCGGTGATGCCGCATTGAGCGATGTCGCGGTTAACGATCCAGTGCCAGTGGTGATGGATTGGTGAATCTGCTCGAGCTGGCCAGCCAACGATTGATTGTCGCGATACAGTCGTACCAATCGAGTCTTGGTTGCGTTGACGTCGGCTTTGACGGATGCGTTGTATTTTGCCAACGCCAGGCGCTCGATTTCGAATTGTGCTAAATCTTGTTCGAGTTTGAGTTTTTCGGTCTGTCCGCTGGTTAGCATCGACACCGTCGCATCGATCGCTCGCTGCAGAACCTCTTGCTCAAAGTTCAGCTCGGTTTGGCGTTGTCTTAATTCAGCGATCCGCAATCGAATTCGCCGTAGGACGAATCGATAATCGTTGAGTGGTCGCAGGTAATAGGTATCAATCAAGCGAGCCACACCCTCATCCAACAGCACGTTGGCGGCCTCTTCCTTGACGATCAACTCTTGATCCCGCTTGAAAGTCACCTCACCCCCATTGCCCGTTTGCAAGCGACTATCGACGGCTCGCCCGCTCCCATCGAAGAAACCACCCGACAAGGCATCTCGTTGATCGGGGCTATCGACCACGATCGAGTGATTCTTGGTGAACTGAACCTTAACCCAGCGAGTCAGCGGAGGATCGTCCGGTTGCGAGCGTCGACCATCCTCAAGGTACCGAGCCAATTCCTCAGGCGGCAGCCCGGTCCCCATCAATCGGCGAATGAGTTGCTCGTCCATTCGACCAAACAAATTGTTGTCGTCCGGCGTGCTACCTTCAGCGATGAAAGCTTCATGTCGGTCCAGCGGAAGCAATTCATAAACGGACCAACTGCTCGCTTGTCGCTGTGAAATTGCCTGAACTTGAGCCGGCAAAAGGGGGCCGGTCGGTGTCAGTGTGACTTGATTCGGCGTGCTTTGGGTAACTCTGAATTCGCCCAGATAAAAAACCGGCATTGGAATGTCGACGCCTGGCTGGGGCCGTTCTCCAAAGCCGTAGACGACCAAATCTTTAGGGATTAGCGGCAGTGTCGGGGCATCGGCGTCGTTGTCCTCAGGTAATCCTTCGACACCGCCGCGTGGTGGCGACGAAAGCGTGATAGACGGTGTTCCACTGAAATCGGCCTGCCCCAATTGAAGCCCGCGCCAACGTCGTCCCGCTTCGACGCTCAAGATGGCGAGTTGCTTGGCCAGCGGTAACGCTCCGTCCGTCGCCAGTGGATTGTTGGGATCTCCGTACTTCAGCTCGAGTTGTTCGGCACGCACACGCTCGACGCGCTCTTCCAAGTCTTCTTTGACCTTGTGCCACGCTTGACGACTTTTCAGGGCTCCGGCGGTTGGATAAGCGAAAACAACTGCCAACAGCATCAAAATCACGACGGGCGTGACCTGATACCACCGCCAATCCGCCGACGCTTTCCACACGACCACAGCCTGCACGATGACGAGCAGAACGAGAAATCCAAGTAGGGCGTAGGCCATCGACGTGTCGGATGAAACGTGGCGGGAAACCAGACGAGCGAGACGAGATCCCGGAGTTTAATCGAGAACGCCTGCTCAAGCTGGACTTTCGTCGGAAATTTGAGTGCGGAGCGGTCAAACATCTCTGTTGCCGTCAAAGTCAGCCCAACCGAAGCGACGCGACGGCTCTGGTGAGGGTTCATTGGGTTTGAACGGACCACCCGGTCAAGACGGTTGCGTCGGTTGTCCGAATCAAACGGATGTCGTCCGGAGCTCAACCATCGGCAGGATTCCGAAACTTGATCGTCACTCTTCGCGTTTTCCGCTCACGACTGCGTGATTTACTCATGCGGCTTCGTTTACCAGCATGCTTCTGCATGCAGGTGTGTCTGATGGTCGGGCTGGCAATCGGCATTGGCGGCTGCACGCGGGACCAGTATCGGCTGCAGGCTGACGCGGAAGCGTATGCGTTGATGGACGAAAAAGCGCTGCACGTCGCCCGACCGCCCAACACGCGGCTGCGTATCGACATCGATCGTCGCAGTCGGATGTTCAACCCGTTCGATCTCGATTTTCAACCGATGCCGCTCGATGATCCGGCATCGCATCGATACATGCAGTGCGTCGATGGTCGTCGTGGGTATCCCCTGTGGGATGCTGCGGGGTTGACCAATACGGTCGAGAGTCCTGATTGGTGGCAGTTTCTACCTCTTGGCGACGACGGCGTGTTGGAACTCAACGCCGAGAACGCGGTCCGCATCGCCATGCTGCATTCGCCCGATTATCAGGAACAGTTGGAGGCGTTGTATCTGTCGGCGCTCGATGTCAGCAGCGAACGGTTTCGGTTTGACACGCAGTTTTTTGGTGGCAGCGGTTTCGCTTACGAAAACACTCGACTGCGCCAGGGTTCGACGCGAACCGATACGTCAGAGGTCACACTGGGCAATGACATGCGGATGAGCCGACAGTTCGCGACGGGTGCCAATCTATTGGTTGATTTTGCCAACACGCTCGTCTGGCAATTAAGTGGTCCGGATACGCGAACGTCCACAACCTTACTTGATTTCACATTGTTGCAACCGCTGCTTCGTGAAGCGGGTCGCGATGTCGTCATGGAACGATTGACCTTGGCCGAGCGGAGTCTTCTGGCCAACGTTCGCAACTTTGAACGATTTCGTCGCGGTTTTTACTTACGGATTGTGACCGGCCGGAGTACCAATGGCCTGGGTGTTCAACGACGCAGCAACGGCTTTGAAGGTTTCCGCGGGATCGGCGGCGGCTTTGCCGGAATTGGCGGCGGTGGTGGCGCTGGATTCGGCGGTGGTGGCGCGGGCGTGCCTGACGCGGGCGGCTTTTTTGGTCTGCTGCAAGATCAATTGCAGATCCGAAATCTTGAAGAGAACATCGCCCGCCTGCAGGAAACGCTGTTGGTGCTAGAAAACACGCTTGTCGAATTGCTGACCACCATTCCCGATGACCCCGAAGCAATCATTCGTCAGCGGTTGCAGATCGCCCAATCACGGTCGGCCCTGCTCAACGCGCAATCAAGATTGGTGACCCGACGTGTGGCGTTCCAGAATACGGTCGATGATTATTTGACCGAGCTTGGTCTGCCACCCTACCTTTGCGTCCGGATCAATGATTCGTCGTTGGATCAATTTGAGTTGATTGATCGGCCGTTACGTCAGCGACGCGAGCAATTGATCGCCGCGAGAACACTTGCTGGACAACTGAACGTTTCACTGCTGGACATGTCCACTCGCACAATCAATGACCAAACTGGCTTGCCTGAGTCTCGGTTGCCCTGGAACGAGGGCACCATCGCCGTGGTCGAATCACTGCTGGATTCCATCGAGCCGCTATCGCAGTTCACGCGGCAGCTTGTTCAGGAGGACTTGGTTCGCGTGGAATCCGACTTGACGTTTTTGGCCGAACAAATCCCACGCCGACTTAGTCAGACCGAGTCGCTCAGATTGCTTTACGAGAATGAAAAAGCAACGATCTGTTCCTTGCTGGGCATCGAGACCATTGATGAATCAATTTTTGAAATCGAACCAATCAATCAAGTCGGCGATGAGTTAGCCGCCAAGTTCGTTGGTGTTTCATCGCGTCTGGAAAGTTATCTCACCAGAGTCGATCAGTTGCGTGATGTGCTCGAACGCTACGTCACTCGCGGACCTGATGACGACGACCCTGCAAAGATTGCCGAAGCCCTGCGTGATGATGTTGTGCTGGCCAGTCAAGATTTGCTTTCCGATTTGGGTGAAGATGTTCTCGCGCTGCAATTGATCCAGGCTCGCGCTCGCGTGGAGAGTTTGGTGCTGCCCGAGGTGGAAATCGATCCTGCGACCGCGTTGCAAATCGCTCGTGTCAACCGACGTGATTGGGCTAATGCACGTGCCGCGTTGGTCGACACCTATCGAGCCATCGAATTCATTGCCGATGACTTGGAAAGTGACCTCGATGTGGTCTTCACCGGTGGACTGGATACAACCAACGTCACATCGCTGCCGACCAGCAATGAGACCCGGCTTGGTGTGGGATTGCGTTTCGATGCTCCGATCACACGGTTGCAAGAACGAAACACGTATCGCCAGATTCTGATCGAATACGAGCAAGCCAAACGCGGCTTCTATCAATTCGAAGACAGTGTGTGGCAATTGCTGCGTGGCACCGTTCGTCAGCTGCAGGCCAATCGTTTGAATTTCGAGTTGGGGCGGCAATCGGTTCGAATCGCCGCGGCACAGCTTGAGCTGACCGAAGACATTCAATCATTCCGGGACGCGCGGGGCCTGTCCAGCGGACCGACGGCAGCTCGCGATACCATTTCAGCGTTATCGGACTTGCTCGATTCGCAAAACGCGCTGCTCAATATCTCGGTGAACTTTGAAGTCGTTCGTCGTGGACTGGATTTGGATTTGGGAACGATGCAGCTTACGCCCGATGGAATGTGGCTGGACCCGGGGCCGATCGAACCGGACGCCTTGTTGCGGCTGGTCGGCACGTCCGAAAGCGGCTTGATTGATTGTGGTTTGAGCCAACCACAAATCTTGCCACTTTGCCCAGTTCCAGCATGCGGTCTGACCCCGGTGGAGCAACCCGTCGAGCACATCTACGGTTTCTGAAGACATGCCGCGGGTCAGCCCATCAAGTTTAAACTTCAAAGCCTATGCAAATCAGGGCATCAGATTGGCGGATCGATCGCCCCTAGCATCTTGAACCCAAACGGATCTGGCAAAGCATGTTCTTAAATCGCGATGAGTCCTCACAGTTGTGATATGTAAAAGAACGCCTCCGCAGAATCATCATGCATCAGGACGCGGTCACGTTCTTCCGTAATCAAACCGCCACCATTCTGTTCGATTCGTTGCTTTGTGGTCTGCAGGTCATTCACCCCGAACGAACATGCCCAGTACTCATAGTTCCCTTTGATGCGATTGGGGATGACTGCAATATCTGAAATGTGTTTCTTGTTCTCGTCGAATATTTGATAGTGGTTGGTTTGCTCCGATTGCCGGATATTCCACCGAAACAGCGTCTCGTAAAACGGGATGACTGTCGACGCATCTGAGACGTGCAATTCGTTCCAGATCAAATGGTTTTCGCGTTGGCATCGGCTGTCGAGTTTCTGTCCATCGTAGACTGTGAATCCAGCACCCTGGGGATCTCGAATCAATGCGACTCGGCCACCATAAAAATCATCGACCATTTCCACCTTCGCATTGGCGATGGCGTTCGCTTGATCGGCGGTCTTCTGGGCATCCTCGACGGCAATGTAACTCATCCAAAAATGAGGCATTTTGATCTGCTGGAAGAAGGCCGGAGTCTCAAATAAACCGACAACTTCCGAGTCGCCTTGGTACGCCACAAAATAGCCATCTGCGTCAGCGAACTCCCAGTCGAACACACGCGAGTAAAAGTCCCTCGAACGTTGGGTGTTGTAGGTGGATAGATCAGCCCAGACGAAATGATTCATGCGATGGCACTCAGCTAAATGGCCTTGCGTTGTCAGCGAAGACACATGCTGCCACGAATCCCGATAGACTCAATAGGACTGGTTGATTTTGCCGAGCACCGCGTAGCCACATGAGCGTTTTCAAAATGCACCGTTTCGTTTTGGTTGGTTTGATCGTTTGCTGTCACATGACACGTGTGGCGACGTTGAGCGAGGCGGCGGGCCCAACTGAATACACTTCCCGGATCGGCGATTCGGTCAGCTACCGACTGAACGTGTCGGTTGGCCAGGGTCCCCAGGCGAAGTCCTATCCAGGCAAACTGGCTTACCAAGTTAATGCGAAACGCGGTTCGCTGATCGAACTCAATGTCAACGGCAATGTAGAGGGCAAGATTCCCAGTTCCTTTCCAACGATCACATTTGGTCGCAATCGATCATCCGACCGGTCGATGTTGCCGTCTTTGGATCGAGTCACCATCACCGGTGCCAAAGTGGGGATCACTGCGCGTGGCGAGGTGGGACTGAGCGACCGCGATGAATCATTGGATTTCTTTCTTGGGCCCCTTGGACAGATTGCCATCGTTCCGCTGCCAGCTCCCGGAACGATGCAATGGTCATCGAGCAACACCATTCGTGTCACGCGTTCGTCATCGAATTCTTGGCCACCCGCGATCGGGTCGCCCTTTGATCGCAAACGTCCTTCTCAAGACGGCACGCTCGCCGACGAAAGCTATCAGTATCAAGCTCAACTACTGAATGATGGAATGGTGAAAGTGGCCCACAAGTACTCGTTAACCGCCGAGCACGCTGATCCTCCCGTCAAAGTGGTTGGCAACGGTTTCGCCACGTTTGATCCCAAGATGGGTTTTGTTGAGTCGCTCGAAATGTCACGCATGATCCAAGCGTCCAGCAACGGAGCGAAGATTCAAATTCCGATTAGCGTCACACTAAGACGCGAAACGGACGCCGAACGCCAAGCGGTCGCTGAAGCAGCCGCTGCCGCCAAGGCGAAAAGGTCGGCTCCGTTCACGCAGGATGAACGTCGCAAATGGTTGGCAGCGCTAACACCACAAGCTTCTCGTTTTGAAGCGGTCCGAGCGATGGGAGAACTGAACGGTCGAGACCCGCGCCCCG
>JBCCJB010000210.1:0-7506 GCA_039028015.1 Planctomycetota bacterium | reverse complement strand
GTCTTTTCCTAGGCGTTGGTTGTCTGGATAGCTTTCCGGCTCAACATTGCCAATTTCCGTGTCGGGATGCTTTTGGGAAACTGAGCCGACAGTTGGCAATCAACACAACGCTTTAGTTCGGCCGAGGCGATAGAGTCCGGAACTCTTCGGCTGCATTCGGACGGGCAGGTTCCTACCGCGATGCGAAATAGAAAGAGCGACGTGAGTCTCGCAATTTTCAGAGTGAAAACCATACGCCAGTACCCCCGAAGGGATTCGAACCCCTAACCCCTGGTTCCGAAGACCAGTGCTCTATCCAGTTGAGCTACGGAGGCGTCACCGAAGTTTAGCTTGCGACGCAAAGCCTCGTGAAGGGGGCGCGGCATTTGCAATCGTTTGCTGGAACTCAATGTGGATCTTTGGCTTGAACGGTTTTTCGCGTTGCTTCAAAAATGCTGGCAAACGGCCGTCAAAATCCATCACAGTGCGACCGGAAAAATCGGCCCAAACCGGCAATGGCACGCGGCGCCTCGTTGTTCACTGAGCGAACGTCGATGAGCGTACAGGTACCGAGACCATCGATCGCCGCGCTTTATCGTCAAGGATGACGATTCACCATGCCTCGTCTGTTTGTGTATTTGCCGCCGCTGATCCTGCTTATGGCAGGGCTTGCGATGCTCTTATCGCCAACCGCGTTCTGGCACGATCGGGCGCTCGGATTCGCACCCACTACAACAACTCCGAATCTGAACGAGCCGAACTGGGCGGAGCATTCTGACGCGACATCCAAGTCAAACCTGACGCTCGGTACCGATTCGCCCAACGAGCTCGAAACCACAAGCGACATCACGACGATCACCAGTGATGAGATTGTCTACGAGCTCAATCAGGTTCGCGATTGGGCGGCGAACTATTCGCCCGAGGCCGCATTGCTTGACAGCGAATCACGAGCAGTGATGTGTAATGTCGATCCTAAGGATGAAGAATCGTGCTGTTCGGCTCGGCTGATCCAAAGTGTTCTATGCGAACTGGCACTCGGTCGCCGAGCTGATGACGCCTTCGCCGCAGCCAAAGCCTATCACCAATTGATCGCAGCAACTGAAGGCCAGCGAATTGCTCAACAAGCACTCGCCACGCAAATGGAGTTGGTTGCGATGGCCGAGACGGCCGCGTCGCTCGACATCCGCGATGGCGATGTCATGAAGCTCAATCAAGATCGAATCGATTTGGTTCAGGCTGAGTTAGCCCAGTCATTCTCAATTCGAAAGCTGCGACAGGAACTGGCGCGTGTCACTGGACGGGATGAATCCGAGGCCGCCGTGGCTCGTCCGATTGATTTCCTACCGACCACTGCGGAACCGATCGATACGGGCGTGGCGGTCGCAACAGCGTTGGCACAGCGACACGACTTACGAGCCGTCGCAAATCTCTGTCAAAGAATGAATCGCTGCAACCTTCCTGCGGCACGTCAATTACTTGGTGCCGTCAGCCCTGGTGTTGGATTGTCGTTGGCATCACTGAGTGGAAAGAAAGGTCTGTTCGGATGTCTTAAAGATGACCATTCCGATGACGATTTAGCGACGAGACGACGTCAATGCCGTGATCTGCATCGCTCGCTTTCCCGGACGATTCGCAATCAAGTCCTGCAAGCGATCCTCGACGTCAGGCTTGCCCATAAGAAAACGCAACTCGCCTTTGAAAGGCTTGAATTGGCTGAACGCCGATTCGACGCCGCCTCAGTCAAACTGCGAATCGAAAAAGCGATGCCCGGCACCGATGTGATTGCTGAATTGGAATTAATTCAAATGCAAGGCGAAGTTGTCAAAACACAATTGGAGTTAGCACTCGCCGTCGACACGCTCCACAATGTGCGAAACGATCCGATACCGGGCTCTCGGTACTGAGCCAAACCGCGTTGCACCGGAACGCCCACGGACCGAGCGACATGTTCAAAAAAAGTTTCACGGCATGACGCCGCCGTCGCAAAGTGGTTTTGGAAGACCTAAGAAAGTCACTTGGGACATAAACGTCGACGTAAACCACTTGGCCATCGTGACTTGCCGTGTGCTTCGATTTATAAAGATTGCGAGTGGATTTGGTTAGCGACACATTTTCCACTTGGATGCCCAGTCCGCCGCAGCCCGAAATCAGATCTGCAACGCCTGCCGATCATCGGCAATATCATGCGATTTTCGGAGTCTGCTGAAGCATGATCCGGTCGCACATCTCCATTGTCATGGGACTGCTTCGTTTGTGTTTGACTTGTTTGCTAGCAAACCTAGAATCTCGCTCCTCGTCAGGCGGGATCTTATCAGCCCGGCGACACTTCACGGGCAATCGGAAGCGATCGTCGACGGAGTGACTTGGTTAGTTTCGGAGCTGTTCATGGCTTCGGACATGGTCTCTGTTGAAATTCCATGAGGGAGGACTGCGCAGTCGGTATGTCCGCATCGCAAGGTAGCAATCACGCGCAGGAAGCCATCGGACTATTTACCGAAGCGCTTCGTGGACGCATCGGTGCGGACCGTTTTCGGCTGTGGTTCACGCATGGTGTGACGTTTGAACCTCGGACGCACGATGATGCTGCAGCTGTGATGACCGTGTGGGCGAGCGGTCCTTTTGCGGCCCAACGCATCGCCAAGCATTTTCATTCCGAACTGCGAGCCGCCGCCATGATCGCACTTGGCGAAGCGGCAAGCTTTCGCATTGAGCATCGCGAGCATGAATCGGCTGATACGCCAAGCGAATCGAACGATCACCAATCGAATCGCATCGACACAGAGCCTGCCGAAGTCGATGCGTCCTTATCAATGCAAAAGTCACACGCTAGTCAGCAAACATCACGAAAAAGCGACCTCACAAAGCGTCGAAGTTCGATTCATGCTGCACAACGATCACCACAATCGGCTGGCCCGCAATCATTAAAGCACTTGATGTCGTCATCGCGAGTGTCATCACAACGGAACGCGAACGATGATGTTCAGTTTGATCCATCCAACGACCAAGCCGATGCGGTGGCATCATCGATGCATACCAGCGGGCTTGCTGGTGCCAGCAGTGCGACCGGACCCGCTCTCGAGTCTTTCATCACCGGAAGCTGCAACGACTTTGCGTTCTCGGCCACCATGATGGCGATCACAACGCCGGCCATTGCTACCCCACTCTTTTTGCATGGACCTAGCGGGACCGGCAAATCGCACTTACTAACGGGTCTGGCTGAAACGTTCCGCATGCGACGCCGCATGCGACGCGTGATCATGTTGTCAGCGGAGCAGTTCACCAATGATTTCATCGCGTCAGTGAACTCGACGGGACTTCCGGCATTTCGACGTCGCTATCGTGACGTTGATGCGCTGCTGATTGATGACGTTCATTTTCTAGCGACCAAGACGGCTACGCTGCGTGAGATGCTCTACACCGTCGAGACGCTGGTGTCGGCGGGAAAACCACTCGTGTTCACCGCAAACTTACCGCCAGCAGAGATACGTGGCTTAACCAGTGAAGTCGCTGGTCGGATGGCATCAGGATTGGTTTGCCCATTGACGCCGCTTGATGCCGCGACACGCCTTGCTTTGTTGCAACGCGCGACCACGCTTCGTTGCGTCTTGGGATGCAACGAAGCGCTGCTTGAAGATGTTGCTGAGCTTGCACCTGGCGATGCTCGCAGCCTTCAAGGTGTCGCGAATTTGATCGGCATGCTACAGCGAATGTATCGCCGAGAACCCACTTTGGCAGAGATCCAACAGTTTGGTGGCGATCTTCTGCGCTGCCAAACAATAGCACCCACACTACGGAGCATCGAACGTGCCGTTTGCGATGCGTTTGGACTCGAAAGTGACGGTCTGAGAGGGCGTGCCCAAACGCGTCGCGTCTCCGAACCACGGATGTTAGCCATGTACCTGGCCCGAGAGATGACGGGGTCGGCGTACACGGAAATCGCCCGGCATTTTGGACGTCGAAGTCACACCGGAGCGATCGCCGCTCAAGCAAAAGTCGGCCAGTGGCTCAAAAGCAATAAGCCGATCGGTGGCGGACAATCGGCTTTGACGGCTCATGAGGCAATCGCCAAAATCGAGGCAAGGCTTCGGGCTGGTTGAACGCGACTTCTTTAGGAAAGAGCTCAAACATGATCGCTTCCAACTCGGACGGATCCGAATCATATCATCGAGGATCTAAGAAACGAGAAGCCTCCGCGAGCGAAATCCTTTCGCGCCAGCCGCCCGTTGACACGGAAGCCGAAATGGGGGTGCTGGGCAGCATTCTGCTGATGCCGGATGTTTGCGATGACATCGCTTCGCTGAAAGCGGAGGATTTTTATAGCGACGCCAATCAAATCATCTATCGGCATCTTCGCGAGATGCACGACGGTGGCGACAAGATTGATGTCATGTTGTTGGTCTCGCGAATGAAGACGGCGGGCGACTTTGACAAAGCAGGTGGCGCCGCCTATTTGGCTCAGCTTTCAGCGAGCGTCGCCAATGCAGCCCACGCGGCCTACTACGCCGGCATCGTGATGGAAAAGGGTGTCTATCGACGACTAATCGAGTCCAGCACGGAGATCCTACGCGACTCCTACGAACAGAACGGCTCGGCCAAAGAGCTATGTTCGCAAGCCGAGCAAAAAGTCTTTGCGATCATGGATGGTCGCGGCAATCAATCCGTTACCGTCATCAATGATGTGCTTCATCAAGCGATGGATCGCATGGAAGCTCGGATGCGTGGCGACCATGTTGATGGAGGTGCCGAAACGGGACTGACCGATTTTGATCAAATGACCGGTGGGCTCCACAATGGCGAACTTGTGATCCTGGCTGCCCGCCCCTCAATGGGGAAAACAGCCTTGGCAATGAACATCGCCGAGCACGTTTCCATCACGCAACGCGAACCAGTCCTATTTGTCAGCTTAGAGATGTCATCCATCGAACTGGCTGATCGGATGCTGTGTTCGCTTGCACGGGTCAACGGTCATCGATTGCGCAACGGAACCATTTCGTCAGACGACCGTGATCGATTAGTCGGCAAAGCCAATGAGATCAGCGGCGCACCGCTTTACGTCGACGATTCGCCGAGCCGAACGGTCAGCGAAATTGCAGCGGCAGCTCGACGTATCAAACGACAAAACGAATCATTGGGATTGGTGGTGATCGACTATCTGCAATTGATCGAACCGGACAACTCTCGCGACCCACGACAAGAACAGGTTGCCAAGATCGCTCGACGCTTGAAGGGTTTGGCGAGAGAACTCGAGGTTCCGCTGCTTTGCTTATCCCAACTCAATCGACAAGCCGAAGACAGTAAAGACCATCGCCCCAAACTTTCGCATCTCCGAGAATCCGGAGCGATTGAACAGGATGCCGACGTTGTGATGTTTGTGCACCGCGAAGAGTATTACCACCGCGGCGAGGATAAGGCGCAGTACGCTGGCCAAGCCGAAATCATTGTCGCAAAACAACGCAACGGTCCCGTTGGTGACGTTGAGCTAACGTGGGAAGGGGACTTCACTCGCTTCAGCAATCGTGCCGCCGAACGCCACAACGAATTTGATGACTATCGTGAATTCGTATCACCCGGCAGTATCTGACGAAGTCGTTCGAGTCGGCTTTGGATTTGGATTTGAGCTAGCTTGAGAATTGACGAACATCGCACGCGATAGCTTCACTGTGTGATCGGCGCCACTAATCGCTTTTCTCGGTGACGCTGAAACAGACTGACATGCCACTGCGATTCGGTGTCCTTTGTCATTTCATGCCACTCAAGTTGAATCATCAGCGGTTTATCGTAGGTTCCTGTGACGTCTTCCCAAATCGTATCGACACGCTCGGAACCAAATTTTTGATATACCCGTGGCGACTTCGCCAATTGCCAGTCGGCAACGTTAGCAACATTTTGAATACCGCTAACAAGCGCGGTGGCGCTGGCGAGAAGTTCCTGATTGTTCTCATCGGGACTGTATACCGAATCGATATCGGTCTCGACCATTTGTCGATTCCACGATGTCTTCTGCAACTCGAGTGCAAGCGGTACATCCCCCGATTCGACAACGTCGAGAAAATTGCGGGCGAATGTCGTGGCTTGCCCACCCATGATTGCCCGTTTTGACTCATGAGCCACGATGCCACACGCACCAAATCCCGTAGCCAACAGGATACCTAGCATCGCCGGACGCGTGCCTATGGGAACTAGTCCTTCATGCTTCCTCAGCGTCATCATTCCCACCAAAATCGCAGCGATCGGAATCGCGACCATCACGTAGGCGACAATGCAAAGGACACTCAACAGACCCAGAAGCAAGCTCAGGAATCCGCTCCACCGAAGTGGAGCGATGGCTTCATCGGCGACCACTTCAAAACCCGCTTCGGCTCCCATCCGCGGCACCCGAAACGCCGCTTGATCGGTTGACTTATCACCTGGTTTCGAGACTTTGACTGAATCCGAACTAGCGGGATTGGGTGACGTCATGAATGAGGTGCCGACTTTGGAGTCTATGAATGCCGATTGCGGTACTTTTACGCAGCCTTGGGCACAATAGTTTCCTCGCTTTGATCGGTTCCTTCTAGATGGCCGGTCGCATCAGCCGACGCTCCGACTAGCCAGTGATAAAGCCAATTCGCAGCTGCTTGCGATGCACCCGGCATTGCGTGTTGCAAGCGAAGTTGATCGAGATCTCTTTTGAGACTTTCAAAATAGAACTGATCCATCAGCATCGCGTGGACGGTTTCGTGCAAAAAGTCGACGGCGGGGGCTGGATCGCCAACGCAAACCATCTCGGGGAAGACTTTTCGGGGACCCATCAAGTTCGGCAGCGTAATACTATCCACCTGCAGCACTCGTTTTCCAACGAAGTGTGTCAGCCGGCCGACTCGATATAGTACCGCCGCCGGCGTTAGCCGAGCCATCAGCTCGAGACTGACACTGCCGCTCACCATCATCGCACAATGCGCCGATTCGATGATTTCCGATGTTTGATTGACATAAAAGTCAATTGGCAGGTTTTCGTCATTCGCGTCCAGCTGCTCGCGACACCATAGGCAATGCGAATCACGGTAAGCCGCCACCGCAAATCGAACCGAATCACTGCCCCAGGAATTTGCTGCAACTAAACGGCGAATGGTTTCCAGAAACACAGGGAAGTTGGCGCGAACTTCATGCTCGCGGGATCCTGGCAAGACCGCGATCGTACGTCCCCGAGGACCCACCGCATCCGCGATCGTGGCTAGGGTGGCATGATCAAGACTCTGATCCGAAATGGCATCGAAAAACGGGTGCCCGACCAAGGTTGTCGCAATGCCCCGTGATTGATAGAACGCGTCCTCGATGGGTAACACGGCGAGGACGTGATCAACCAATCGCTTCATTTTTTTGGCTCGCCAAGCGCCCCAGGCCCACAGTTGCGGCGGGCAGTAATAGGTCACGGGAATGCCGTGCTTTCTGGCCCGGCGTGCTATATGCCAATTGAAGCCAGGGAAATCCACCAACACGACGCCATCAACATCGCCACTCGCAAAAATCGTCTCAGCTTGATCGGCG
>JBCCJB010000209.1:0-7509 GCA_039028015.1 Planctomycetota bacterium | reverse complement strand
TTGCATTTCAAATGCCGCCCGACGCTAACGCGTTCGGCTCATGCGTTTTCGGAGTGGCTCCTACTGCCTTGCCAAATTCATGGACCGTAACGCGTTGACGTATTCGTGGGTGACGTTGAGCACCTCTTGGTTGTAATACGTGTCGCGAAAGACCACGTCGTCTTTGTTCTCGAGCTCGAGCTCCTCTTCTTGCTCTTCTTTTTGCGCGTCCAGTTCAGCCCGTCGTCGCATGAATTCCTCTTCTTCAATCGACACGCTGTCCTGATCTTTCTGCTGGACATACAGCTCGATGCGGCGAAGCAATTCGCGAAACTCCTCATTACCGGCAATGCGATTTTGTGACGATGCTCGCAATCGATTGACCACATCGGCGGGTGCGAGGTTGTACAGCATGTGACCGGCAGGCGGGACGCGATCATGCTCGAGCGCGTATTCCAAATCACCCTCAGCAACGGGCATCTTGCTGGTCAAACTGGGCAGAATCACATCGGCCGCAACGCCTTCCAGTTGAGTGCTATCCCCGTCGGGCAGATAGAACTGCTGCAACGTGACTTTGAGCGCCCCGTAATTCTCTCGGTTGGTGCGGAAAAGGGCTTGGCCGATGTCCATCAGCGTTTGAACAGTTCCCTTGCCGTGGGTTGTTGGATCACCGACCACGATGCCGCGGCGGTAATCCCGAATCGCACCGGCGAAGATCTCGCTGGCACTCGCGCTGAATTTGCTGGTCATCACGACAAGCGGGCCATCCCAAGCGGTCCCGGGTTTCTCGTCGGCGTATTCCTGCACACTGCCATCGGAATTTTTGACCTGAACGACTGGTCCGCGATCGATGAACAGCCCGGTCAAACTGATCGCCTCGGTCAGGCTGCCGCCCCCGTTGCGAGAAAGATCCAGTACCACACCAGCGACGTTTTGATCGCGAAAGCCAGACAGAATTTCCGCGACGTCACGGGTGCTGCTGCGATAACCGGACTCGTTCCGTTTGGCGGATTCCATGTCCATGTAGAAACTGGGCAGTGTGATGTAACCGAGCTTGACCGTTTGGCCTTGATCGGGCAGTGCGTGCTCAATCACGGTGCCACGTGCCGCGGAATCTTCCAATTCCACGCGAGCACGGGTGATCTTGTAAATCACGAAGTCACCTTCGCCGCCCGGCTTGACGCCCAAACGGACCACCGTGCCGGCACGTCCGCGAATCAGCTTGACCACTTCCTTGAGCGGCATTTCAACAATATCCAACATCTCGCCGTCGGTGCCTTGGCCAACCGACACGATCACGTCGTCAGGTTTGAGCTTGCCATGACCGTCGGCGGCACCACCGGGAATGACACTACTCACCGTCGTCGTGCCTTCCTTTTCTTTTAAAGCCGCACCGATGCCGTCGAGATTGAGTCGCATCGCGATCGAGAAATCCTCGAGCGTGCCGGGCGACATGTACGTCGAATGCGGGTCGTACCCGTTGGTTACGCTGGTAAGGAACATCTCCAGCAGATCGTCGCTCGTGGTCTGTTTCCAACGCTTCGCATAACGCTGATAACGCTTGCGAAGTTTCTCGATGGCCTCATCGCCCTCCTTTCCCTCATCTTTCAAGTCGAGCAGCGCGAACTTGAGCTCACGACGCCATCGATCTTGCGCTTCGGCCTCATTCTTGGCATAGCTGGCGGCATCGCCGTCGATGATGATTTGTTCTTTGCGAGTGAAATCGAAATTGCCCTCCAACAGCTTCATTGCCAGGGACACACGTTGATCGACGCGTTGGACAAAACGACCATAGATGTAGTACGCGAGCGAGAGATCACCCGCGATGACCTGATCATCAATTGAATTTTTGTAGCGATTGAAATCGTCGATATCCGATTGCAAAAAATAAAGCTTTCGCGGGTCGAACGATTCAATGAAAAGCTTCAGAGCGCGTTGGCTGGTTTCGTCCGAAAGGGCCTTGCCTGAAATGTGGCTGCTGGGCATCAGACGCGAAATCAACCGCGAAACAACACCATCACGTGCCTTTGGCTGTGGCATGCCAGCGGCCGGATTATCGGGCTGGTCTTCAGCACGAAGCAAACCCGCGGGGCTAGCGGCGATGGCAAGAGTGCCGAGCGTCCAAGCCAACAGTTGGTTTGGAACAAAGACTTTCGGGCGATTTGTCATGCTATGTCGCTTCGTTGGAAGGCGAATGGGAACCGCGAAGAGGGTGGGAGCAACCGTGCCCCACTTTACCCAAACTGATGGTATGAACTGCGGCAAATCGGAGCAACGTCGATTGTTCGCACGTGATCGGCGGTCGGTTCGTTATTCCGCCGTGTTACGGCCGTGATATTAAGGTGCGACTTCGGTGACCTGAGTCACTTGCACACCGCCGGGGATATTTCGGCTGGTCGCCTGCAGATTCAGATTGAACGTTTTCGGCTGATTACTGGTAAGCACCAATTCGTAATTGATCGACTCGCCAGCCTTCATCGAGCGAATCTCTTCGAAATAGATGGTGTTGCCGCTGCGTTGAAACTGTGAGAGCGCTGCACTATCGCGGCTGGTCAGGTTTCGCACTGCCACGCCGGGGGGCAGGTCAAACGCCAATTGCACCGCCCCGTCGAGCTGATCGGTGTCGTTGGTCACGATCAGCGAATAGCGAATCGGATCGCCAACTCGTGGCGCGATATCGCGCTGGAGCACATCCAATCGCAGGCTTCCGCGGCGTGGCGGGGCAATGCGAGGCGGCTCAAAGGATTGAGGGGGGCTCGGTTGAGTGCCGGGACCGCCCGGAATGGACGGCGGTGGCGTTGCCGGAGGCAAATTCGGTGCCGGCGCTGTGAGCGGCGATGCGGGTGCGTTGCCCGGCAGCACCTGAATCGATCGAGATTGGCTGTCCCGAGCACCCTCGGCGGATTGCACGGCAAAAACGATTGGACTTCGCTGCGTCGGTGCGTTGGCCTGGAACACGGTCTCAAGTGTGATCGAATCACCCGGTGGCAATTGATCAATGGTCCACGCCACGATGTAGGGCGTATCGGTGTCTCGCGGGTAGTCCATGGTCGCCTGAAGCGGTGACAACTGAGGATCATAAGCCATCGTTGCCCGCAAATTGGTCAGCGGCACACGCCCCGTGTTTTCCACGACACCGCGTGCCAACACATTTTCGCCAACGACCGTCTGCGTCCGATTGTTCGGCAGTGCGATGCTAAAGCTGGCCGATACCGCGGGCGTGACCGGGGGCGGATTGATCACGGTGACGCAAGCGCCCGCCTCAGCCCGCTGACCCCGACTCGCCGTCGCCGTCACGTTCAGGCAGCGGCGTCCCGGACCCGTCGGGACAAAGGTCACAGGTGACGTCCAGATCTCACCGGGCTGCAGCGGCCCGTCGGTCTTGTCGTTGAAGACCTCTCGGTCATCACTATCCACGTGGATGAGTTCGGTATCGCCTCGAGCGGCCAAGCTAACATCGCTGAGCGGGCGATCACCCGTGTTTTCGACCTCGATGGAAAACCGCACGCGATCGCCCGTTTGCACACGGTCTTGATCCGGTGTGACACGAAGCGTGAGCGAAGGACGAAAGATATCGACGCGAACAACATCTTCGGCCAGCAGACCTCCATCGCCTCGCGCCTGAAAGCCAAGGGCGACTGGATTGGCCGATGCCAAACTCAGCGATAGTTCGAGCTCTTGCTGTGGGGGAATCGTTCCGATGTCCCAAACGATCGACTCGGTATAAACCTTGGCAAAGGCATCGCTGCGGATCACACGGGTGTTTTGAGGAACGTTGACTTCGACGGCGACACCTGTGGCGGGTTGATTACCCGGGTTGCCCACGACAGCAAACACCGTGAATTCCGTATCGGATGATGCGACTTCGGGACCGCCGGCACGAAGCGTCAGCTGTGGGCTGCTCCACGTCACGTACGATTGGCCGCGACCAAGCGTCAGGTCGGGCATGTTGTCGACCGTGCCGCCCGGACGAATGACTTGCACGTCGATCACAGCGTTGCCAGAAGTACCTGGGACTGGAACCAACGTGGCCGTCGCGTTGCCGGAATCATCCACGTTGACTTCGACAACCGGTGATCCATCGGTGCCTGCGAACGTGGCCAACTCCGGTTGCAGAATCTCATATCGCACTTTCCAGCCGCGCGCCGGCAAACTGCCTTCGGCACGAGTGACGCGAGTGGTCAAATCCACACTCACGCCCGCGGGAACCGATTGCGGACCGGGGAACTGCCAACGTGCGTCCACCCAGTAGATCGTCGCCGACGCTTTGCGTTGATCCCAGCATTCGCTTTCAGGAGCCAACACCGTCACATGGCTGGTTCCTTCGCTGGCACTCGAAATCGTCAGCCAAGTTTGCCCTTTCTCAAGCTTGACGTCATCACTGGGATTCGTGTTGCCTCGCGTGATCAGCGATGCCTTGGTGCTAGTGACACCCTGCGCGAATCCCGGATCGCTTTTTCGCGATGTTTCGATTCCCGCCAGCTTGTGCAGCACGCCGGGATCGTCATCACCCACGTCAATAAAATTGCCAACACTATCTTGGCTGAGCATCCACTCCAGCGGCTCACCCATTTGAAGCATGCCATCGGTACCGCAGATACCCGACAGCAGCATCACCTCGCCGCCAACGGGCGCGACGATCTTTTGTGGGGATAACAGGATGCATCCGCGTTTGCCGCGCGTGGGAAGCTCGCACGTCTTGGTCGCGTTGATCTCGTCGCCGTAAAGCACTGCCGGCGGACCGTGCAAGCAATCACCACCACAATTGGGCCCGGGCACGCACGGTCCCGTATCGGCCAGCCCATTACCGATCGCAGTAGTGGGGTCGAGGCATTCGGGTGGTTCGACCGGTTCCGTGAACGCGGGTTCGGGGAATTGAAATCCAGGACAACGAAGACACGCCCCCAGATTCGTTAAGCATCCCAAACATTGACAATCGCCATTGCAGCAGGGCAGCGACAGCGATGTGGTGGTCGGCAGCGGCGAAAGGAGACAACTGCCGGTCGGGTCGATCGCGGGCAGTCGCAGATTCAAACAACCGCTGACACTCCACAGCAACATCGCGAACATCGCGGCCGCGATCAGTTGCCAACACCGACGCATCGCCAATTCGGCTATCAAACGCGTCTTGCCGGTGGTGAGTGAAGCGGGTGAGGACATCGATCCGTCGGTAGGTGGTGGGACGTGTTGGGAAGGTCCGTCGAAAACAGGATTCGTCCGTGGGAACGCTAGCACGCAAAATGCGTGTGAGCGGCGAGCGGCAAGCTCTGTTGCCAATTTTGGCAAGCCTTTCGGGCCGAGCGTTCGTCGCTCGTGACGGTTCTATGGGTTGTGCGTGCGATGCGTTAGTCTTCCGCAACTGCCGCGGGAGATCGCGAACTCAGCCGCAAGCTCCGGCTCGAAAAACGACCTTGGCGACTCGCTAACTCCGTTGCGACCCAAACAGCCCTCGATACCAACCTGAACGCAAAATGCCAGACGAACCATTTGTGCGATTTGGTGTGCTGGGGACGGGACGCATCACGCGGCGGCTGATCCCCGATTTGCAATCCTGCGATGGCGTTTCGGTCTCCGCCATCGCCAGCCGTGATCCCACGCGTGCTCGCTGGCATGCGGACCAGCATGGTATCGCTGCCGGTGTCAGCGGTTACGACCAGCTCTGGTGTCGTGATGATGTCGACGCCGTTTACATCGCGTTGCCGCCCGCCGAACACGCCCGGGCGATGATTGAAGCAGCCAAACACGGGAAACACGTCCTCTGCGAAAAACCCTTGGCCGTTTCATCGGGTGAGCTTGCTGAGATCACCGCCGCTTGCGATCGCGCGGGCATTGCATGGCTCGATGCGACCGCCTGGCTGCATCATGACCGGACCGATGCCTTTTTGAATTGGATCGCCAAACGTGAGGAACCGATCGATCGTGATCGCATGCCAGCATCGGTGGATGCGGCAAACCTGTGGCGACTCGGAACGCTGAGACACATCAGTGCTTCCGTCTCATTCTGCAACCCTTTTCAATCGGACGATCACCGGTTGCATGCTCGGCATGGTGGAGGATGCTTGCTCGATTTGGGCTGGTATGCCGCCGGAGCCGTCGCGTTGGCCACCCAAGCCGAACCCAAATCGGTCTACGCCGATGCCGTGATGGTTGGCGACGTGCCGCACCGGGTCACAGCGGTCGTGCGAATGACTTCGGGGGTCAGTGCCACGATCTCATGCGGATTTGATACCGCGACGCGGAAATGGTTTGAGATCGCGGGCGCGGAAGCATCGATCGTTTGCGATGATTTCACTCGGCCGTGGCCCGACAAACCCGCTCGCTGCTGGATCCACGAAGCATCGGGCAAGGTCCACGCAGCCTCATTCGAAGGCCATCAAGAACGCCAAATGATTGAGACATTGCTCCTGGCGATCAAGAACAACAACTCAGCCTCGCTGTCACATTTTCAGCATCAAGCGGCGCGAACGCAGTCTCTTCTGGACGCAATCGCCGAATCCATTCAGACTCAGCAGCCCGTTCATTTCAGTTAGCGAACAGGATTAACGAATCGCCACCAAATAAGTTACCGAATTAGCCAAAACGCGCTAGCGTCGGCTCTCGCGGAAACCGGGGCTATCGCTCATCGGCTCATTTTGGAATCGGCAATTAAATGATGGACGAGGCCTAACGAATCGCCACCAAAGTTTCGACCGCTTCAACGAGACCGCCATATCTCCCTAAAAGGGCGCCTCTTCCTCGTCTCCGGCCTGCGAGAACGCATCGTTCGCGGCCGATACCGAACCGCCTCCACCGGCGCCGGTGACCTGGAATGACATCGCTTCAAGGTTGCAAAAGAATTTGACCTCACTCTGCGGATCTTTTTGCCAGCGACGCCCATTGAGCCGGTAGGCAATTTCCACCTCGTCACCCACTTTCATCTCATCAACGGTATCGCAAGCGTCGCGGGTGAAGTCGACCGGCACGTAGTTGGTAAAGCTGCCCTTGTCCTGTTCGAGCACCACCAAACGCTTGCGAAAGCCCTTTTGACCGTATGTTTTGGTCTCTTCAATCAGGTGCACGACACCTCGGACAACGGGATCGCTCATCAGAAAATGCTTGGTGAATTGGAAAGCGTTTCGGGTTTTTCAATCGCGAAAGTGTACGCGTTTGAAGGATACCGCCCAAGCGGTCAGGACTCATTCCGAACCGACCGAGCATTCCGATCGATTCCCCGGACCGCGGCGATTGAGCCTTGCGGGCAGGAACATGCCCAAACTCTCAAAATGCGGGGAATCATCGAGGCTTTGAAGGAATTCATTCAAAAAGCCTGACACAAAACGCGTTAAACGGATTACAACGTGTCCCTGGCTGACGCGGCCCTGGTAGGCCACGTCATGTTTGTTGACTACGAAAGTTGCGCAGGCGGCGCAAAATGAACAAATAGCTTTCGGATGGTCAGGGATGTCGCCAGCGAATGCGATTGGGAGCAATTCCACCGTGGTGAGATTTCGAAAATCGAGACCTGACGACGTTGTTTCGGCTCGAAATGGC
>JBCCJB010000208.1:0-7524 GCA_039028015.1 Planctomycetota bacterium | reverse complement strand
CTGGAAACTGTCCGAACGCTGGCAGCTGCCCAAACTGGCCGTTCGAGTGCAACAAACACGTCGCACCGGTTGGTACCTCCGAGTGCTGCGCGGCGGTGTCCTTCATCCGGGACAAACGTTGCAACTGATCGATCGACCTCACCCCAGCGTCACGGTCACGCATGCCAATGATGTTCTTTTTGCGAAACCCCGCTGCGCCGATGCCGATCAAAAGCTTGCCGACTGTGATGCACTCTCCGACGCGTGGAAGCAAACGCTTCGACGACGAAGCAGTCGATCGTCGTCGTGAGATCTGGTGATCGGAGTGGTTGAAGAGTGAGGCAGCGTTAATGCTTAGCGTCGGGTCTTGTCACCCGACCCAGCAGATCGTGCAGCAAGACCTGTTCGAGTTGATTGTCGCGGCCCAGCGGAATCCAACCCAGCGTTTGAGGACTATCTTCAAAGTCGTCGGCGCGGCTAACCCGCGAGACATCTTGACGATTGCCCGCAGTGGTCTCGGTCGCGTACTGGGTTCGGTCGGTGTCTTCGAGGTCTTTTTGCACGATCACTTCAACGTTGTAGCCCACCGGTGTCGGGCGAACCGTCACCAACGCACGACGTCGGATCGATTGCAGCGAGCTCTGCAATCGTTCGAAACCTCGCACGCTGTCTTTGCGCCACGGCTCTGCATAGCTCGCACCGACCCGATAGCTCGATTGCAGGTTGCCATCGAGGACGATGCTGCCGCGTCTCAAACACGGTTGCTGTTGGGCAACGCGAAAATAGTCATCGATCGTGTCGACCACCTGCAGCCAAAGGAATTCATCGGCAACGGGAGGCAACTCCAACGGGTTGGGCACAAAATGCTCTGGCGTCGGCGGCCGCAGACGATACCACAATTGGCCACAGCCTCCGCCGCCAATCCAAACCAGCACAGCCACGGCGACTGGCAACAGCCGTTTCATTGCTTGGTTGCCGACGGTAGCGACGCGACCTCGGACGCTGGCATCGACAGCGGTTTGCAGTCCGGGATGTCGTCAGGATACAGCGACCATACAGGAACACGCCTGCGAACCTCTGTAAAAACATCTTTCTGCGCTTGAGCAATTTTTTCTTGCTTGATGATATCGCGAATCTCATCTTGCACATCGGCAAGCGGACGAACGCCCGCCTCGGTGCGATCCAGCACACGAACAATGTGATAACCATCCTCCGCCTCAATGATTTGGCTCATTTTGCCAAGCGGCAGGGTAAAGATCTCGTTTTCAAGAATCTCAGACGCGAGCGAACCTCGATTGGTCCAATCATGCAGGCCACCGGAATCGGCAAATGGGTCTTGGCTTTTTTGGCGGGCGACGGCCTGCATGTTGCCGCCGAAGAATGCCTCGCGACCCATTTCCCAAATGGTCCGGTACGCCGCATCGCGATCGGGGAAATTCGCGTATTGCACCGAGAGCTGTTCCCATTTCGCTTGCGACTTTCGCGAGAAATCTTCCCGGTGAGCTTGGTAGTACTGGAGGATTTCCGATAGTGAGATCGCGGGATCTTGATTGACCTTTGACTTCAAATAGAGGTGGCCGAGCATACCATCAACAAACTCGGTTTCTTTAAAGCGAAGCGACGTTCCCTCGCTGCGAAGCTTTTCATCCAAGTCCGTCGTGGTTTTGACATCGAATCGCTTCATCAAATCCGGGATCTCGGTTTCAAAGAATAGCTGCCGGGCTTTAGCCTGCATTGTCTGATCGGCTTCACGACGTTTGTCGGCCGCTTGCGTGGCGACTTGATCCAGCAAGAAGGCTTCTCGCATCATGCGGGTTTGAATCGTCCGTGATAGCAAGCCGCGGGTCAGCCGCAAACGTGCAAACCGGATCTGATCCTCAGGAACTTCCTGATTGACTTTGCCCATGGTCCGCTTCATTTGGGCGTCAATTTGTGGCTTGATTTCACCAAACAACAATGGCGTGTTGCCGACAACGGCGACTACGGTCGCGGGATCGGTCGGAAGTGGCGTCTCGGCCGACGCATCAATGATCGCTTGCATGTCCTGCTGGCTGGGCCGGGTTCGTTGGCCCGTGACCTGTCCAACCCAGACGAAGCAAAATCCAATCGCAAGCGTCAGCTGCCAGATGATGCGATGTCGATCGGTTGATTGGGCGACCAACACCTGTCTGACTCGTTCACCAAATCGACGGCTCGGGTTGCGGACAACGCGGGTGAACGTGGGCATGAAAGCTGAAAGGGGCGTGGCGGGTAATCAGTCCAGAATCCAAACAAACCGCAGTTGTCTGTAAGCTACTCCAGCACCGGATCGCAAGCGGAATCATGTGCGACTCAAAGTGATTACACTGCAGATAGTCGATCTGATTCGATTGGGTCAACTTTCGACTGGACCGGTATCAATTTTGCTGGCTTGGACGGATCGAGTGGGCGGATAGTGATCGGCCCGCGTCGGTTCGATTTTTGGCCAACTGAGAGACTGTTTGAAAAGCGATCTGATCTTTCCGAAGCGATGCCGCAAAGCAAGAAACACTTACCATGGCGACCAGTTTTCGTGTGCCGACCTATTTGATCGGCGTGTCAGACTCCCTTTAAAACAGTCTCTGAAGCAAAATCTTTTCGAATGTTGAGTTTTTTTGGCCTGCGTCGACCAAATATCGTACTTTTAAGTTGACGGTGGGGATTTTGTTGAACCCACAGCGATTGCTTGATTTTCGCTCCTCTGGAGGGGTGTTTGATGGACGGACGTAAACTGATGACGCTTGGGCTCACATCCATTGGCTTCTTGGCGATGTCGATGACCGCGTCGGCAAATTGGTCCGATTCTGTTTTTCCAATCAAATTGCACGACTTCGGTACGGTCGCGGTCGCATCCAAAACCGAATTTCGATTTCCCGTCGTCAACAACTTGCCGCAACAGCAAACACTGCACATCCGAAATGTGCGTGCCAGCTGCGGGTGCACGACGCCCATCATTGAGGATCACTACATCGCACCAGGTCAAACCGGTGCCATTTTGGCTCGCTTCAACACGCCAACATTCCGTGGCAAGAAAGGCGCCACTTTGACCGTGGTGATTGATCAGCCCTTCTACACCGAAGTCCGCCTTCGAGTTGACGGCTATATCCGCAGCGACATGGTCTTTCATCCCGGTGAGATTGAGCTTGGAACCATTCAACAAGGTGAAACCAAGACCGGTGCGACCAAAATCCTCTACGCCGGTCGCAGCGATTGGCAAGTCTTGAATGTTCGCTCCACCCAGCCGTGGTTGGTGCCGACGTTTGAACAGACATCTCGTGGCAACGGGCAGGCTAATTACGAGCTCACCGTTGAGGTACAGGGCAACGCACCGGTCGGATTCTTTCAAAAGGAAGTCATTGTCCAAACCAACGATCGCAGCATGCCCAACGTTCCGCTGCGAGTGACCGGATCGGTCGAAACGGCGTTGACGCTTGCTCCGCAGTCGATTGCCTTGGGCACCGTTCCTGCCAATCAAACATTCACGCAGCGGTTGATCGTGAGGGGCCGTGAGGCATTCGCGATCGATTCAATCACCTGTGACGGCTGGGATGTGTCGTTTGAAGCCTCAGACGTGGCCAAGAAAATCCACATGCTCAATCTGACCTTGCGTCCGACGGCAAAGGCGATCGGCAACCAGCGTGTTCCCGTTGTGATCACCACACGCGGACCCGAATCCGTTTCCGCCAAAGCCATTCTCACGGCCAATGTTCAGGCGGCTCCGATCGATTCGACAGCACTCGCAAGCGAGTAGCATTCGCAAAGGCGTGTCAACGTTTGACGCGGCGAGACGTCCGGCGACAGCATCATTTTGCAACGATAGGGCGACCTCGACGCGTCACCATCCCCAACGTCCGGTCCACTGGTCAGTTGCCACGATGCGTTTGGCTTCTTCGCTGATCCCATAGGCCAGGTTGGGCTGGTTCAACTCTAGGAAGACCGTGAACTTTTGATGCACGGCGTCGCTGTAGACCACCGGAGCGTGTGTCATCCGCAGGAAATGGACTGGAACGCCGTTCCATCGTTTGGTCAGAACGCCCGCTTCAAGCGTCGGCTCGGTCTGAAGACCATAGTGCGTGGCAAGCAATTCGCGTAGCCGTTCTGGATTGCCGGTGAATCCGTGCAAGTTGATTCGCTGAATCATACCGGCTCGATCGAAGTAATAGGTCAAGGTGCCGGCAAGATCATCCGTTTGGGTGCCCGTAACGATCGGAACCCTTAGCCCTTCCAACGAGAGTTCCGCTAGCACCGTTGACACGCGTGAGAACCGTGCCAGCACGTCACTAGTCTTCAAATCGAATCGCAGGACTTCGCGCAGATCTTGAACGTTCTGTCCTACCAGCGACGGCATTGCCTGCGGCTCGGCTGGCAGCGCTCCCAGCTTCTGTGCCATTTGCGTGTCATAGCGATACTGGGTCGATGCGACCGGACGGAGCGTTTCGACTTGATGGTGAGCGTGCACGGGATAACGGTCCGAATGCAATGGATTGGTTTGCCCACCGACGACAGCGGCTTCTGTGCCGCCAAACCAGTTTGATGGCCACCAAGATCCGGTTTGACGACCGATTGTTCCCGAAATTGATTGACTTGCGGTTTGCCCCCACTCCGTTTCTGACGCCACATAGGGCGTAGCTGCTGCCGTCGTCAGGACGGCGACATGAGCGAGTCGTCGAATGGGCAAAAGCATGAAGCACCGCAGAGCAAATCGGGCCGAGAGAGAACCGCCAAATTCAAATTCCGAAAATAAATCGTCAATTCAAAACCTGTCGGTGGAGTCGATGCATCAAAAGCCAACCTCATCAACCCATTTGAGGTGGGCTATCGCGGAAAACGCCGATTAAGCGTGCGTTTTCCACGTTCGCATCATTCGGAAAACCAAGCATGACCCCGCTCCAGGGACGGGAATCGCTTGTGTTCACTCACGCCGAGTCGCGTCCGTAACGCCCAGACAACCCCCATCAGGGAAGAAAAAATTTGACAGAGCGATGTAAATCTGTCACGCTTCGCAAATGGGGAAATCAACCCCACTAACGTCAGCCCGGGAGAGAATGCAACACGTTAAGCGTGTTGTGTTGGGGGACCCATCGGGTCACTGCTTTCAGGTTCGGCGCTTTCTCATCAATCGCTGTTCGTAAGGAGGAGTTGGATGCCGCAGCCTCGCACATGGTTCCGCATCATTTCCCTCGGGGTACTGGCGGCTTGTCTCGTTGGATGCGAACCCGAACAAACCACAGTCACCGACGGAATGAGCGAAGACGATTTTGCGAAATACGACGCCATGCTCAATGAGCTGGATAACAAAGAGGAGGAGGTCGCACGGTAAACACAACGCTGTGACACGACGAAAGTTCCGAAATTTTTTATTTCTTTTTACGGAGTTGAAGTCTGATGCATGCACAAAAACGTGCTCCAGCAAGCGGGTTCACGCTTGTCGAGCTCTTAGTCGTCATCGCCATCATTGGTGTTTTGGTTGGATTGCTGCTGCCCGCCGTACAAGCGGCACGCGAAGCGGCACGACGGATGAGTTGCAGTAACAATTTCAAGCAAATTGGACTTGGAATTCATAACTACCACGACAACTTCAAACTAATGCCGCGGCATGGCACCGGTGGTACCAACGAAACCAACAACGCTTGGAACGTTGCCGACGACCACGTGGCAGCCCCAGGACCTCCTGTGGGATTCTCACGCCACCGGCTGAGCTTCCTGGTGAGCATCCTGCCATTTGTTGAGCAACAGGCCATGTGGGAGCAGGTCTCTAACGGCGGCGTTGATGAGAATAATTTTATTTGGCCACCCTCAGGACCAGCGCCCTACACGGTGCGATTTCGACCCTGGGCGACCGACGTGCCCACTTACCGATGCCCCAGCGACCCAGGCCGTGGTCTGCCTGCGGTCGGGCGAACCAACTATGTCGCGTGCATTGGTGACTCGACCAACCGCATGGTTCTTGGTGGTGCCCGCTTCAATGGCGGCATGTCAGCCTGGGAATATGAAATTCCCTCTTGGTTGGCGCAGCAGGTCCGCGCGGCAGGACGGGGCGCTTTCGTGGCACGATCGGACAGGAAGTTTCGGGATATTCTAGACGGGCTTTCCAACACCATCGTGGCGGGTGAAATCGCGACGGACCTAGGTGACAGCGATATCCGCACGCGTCCATCGATCCAAAATGGTGGACACGGGGGAAATTGGGGGGCCGGCATCATGCTCAATCCAGAAACGTGCGCCCTTGGGAACCAGTTCGATCCCGAGCGTCCCAGATTCTGGGCAGTCGCCGGCGGTGGCGGAACACCTCCCATGCTGCCCGGTCAGGGAGCAGGACGTGGGTACCGCTGGGCTGATTGCGAGGGAATTTACGGCATGTTCAACACGATCTTGCCACCCAATTCAGAACTCTGCTTGGGAGGCGGGCATAATACGGAAGGCATCATGTCAGCGAGCAGTCGCCACCCGGGTGGCGTTCACGTGTTGATGGGTGACGGTGCCGTCAAATTCATCACCGATTCGATCGAGGCAGGCGACCCACAGGCCGAAACGGTCTGGCGTCAAAACGCCGGCAACGTGAGTTCAAATCCACCCGGATCTCCCAGCCCTTACGGTTTGTGGGGAGCACTTGGCACTCGCGCCAACGGCGAAGTGATCGACGAAGAACTCTAGGAAGCTAGCCTTGTTTGCCAGCAGCAAAGACGTGCGTCACTGTCACATCGCTGGCAGTGACGCAGTGGATGCTGGCACACACCAATCGAACGATGCGTGCGGTCAATCAAGCTCTACCATCTCAGCATCGGCCACGAGTCGGCCGAAGGTGATGCTTTACGCGATCGAATGATCAGCTTCTGCCGCGAAATGATGATGCGAAATGATGGTGGCCAATCGAACGTCCATGATGGGTCACAAGTCCAATCGGTGAGTTGATAAAGAAAGGTATCTGGGTCGCGATTTTTGACCTTGTAGCCTCGCCCCCATGCAACGCGATTGACGTGGCCGCGATCACGGCCAACCGGTCCTTCATACGTGAGGTAGTGCCTGCGATGATCGGGCAACCAACATCCTGGAATGGATTGGTCAAGAGATCGAGGGATCATCATTGAAGACCAAGTTGGCACATGTTCCTTATCGGAATCACCCAACAACCAGTCGAAATGATCGCCAACGTCTCGCTCAAGATTAGGACCAACAACGTGATGCACCAGAGCGAATGTGACAGTGTCGTCCTCAATCGCGTCATTCACGTCAATGGTGGCAGTTGATGTCCCATCTTCGCACGCTTTGTTTCCATATACCGTTCGTTGTGCGGGTTCGTTTGCGAAACGATCGGAACTTGATCGACAACACGGAGATCAAATCCGCGAAGATTGAATGCCTCGGTTTTCTTGGGGTTGTTCGTCAGCAAGCGAACCTCACTCAACCCCAGATCTTTCAGGATTTGCAATCCAATGCCGTAGTCGCGCATGTCGGCTTTGAAGCCTAACGCGTGGTTGGCTTCGACCGTGTCCAAGCCCTTGTCTTGCAACGCGTAGGCACGAATCT
>JBCCJB010000207.1:0-7635 GCA_039028015.1 Planctomycetota bacterium | reverse complement strand
GCCCCATGCGATTGAGCAACGGCGTGCCCGCGAGGAATTGATAGAACAAGTCAACGAAGTCACCACGGCCCCCAAGACTGTAGCGCGCACGATCCGTCCCCGCCGCCGCATCAACGTCGTCAACTCCGGGCCTCGCGATTGTTCGCCCTATCAAGTTAAATAGTCCCAGATCGCTGGTTCCGATCGTCGTATCGTCGCTGCCGATCGTGCCCAATTCGCTGGACAGCGACGACGCGTCATTTGCTATACAGAACAACTCGTCAGTGGCTCCGCTGCCATCGTCATCCACGCCTGCGACACCAGGTTCGCCATCGGGTCCGGGGGTCAAAAACAGTGGTGCGTTGCGATCAAAGCCACGAACATCAAATGCCAGGACATTCGCCGACACCACATCCTCACCGATCCGGTTCCAACGGGGATCGGCCGCCGCTAGGTATCCACGCTGCCAGTGCCGGACCTGATCTGGGGTCGCGGGGTTCGGATCACCCAGCTCAAAATGTGGTAGTAACCATCCATTGAACAGTCCATGACGCGGATCAGCTGCGTTGGCCGCGTTGAAGGTGTTGGCGGATGCATGACGTCCCGCCGGAAACCAACCCGGTGCGTTTGCCGATCGTGGTTCCGCTCTGGGATCAGCCACGCCTTGCCAATTAAGCACCGCATCATTCCAACCGGTTGCCAGCAACGGCATTGACGTGACGAGGTCGCTGGTCAAGCGACTCGCTCCGGGTGCCGTGAAGGTTCCCTGTCCCATATACCGCCCCGGATACCGCACGTGAGCAAACCGGTTGTGAGGCTGAGTCAAATCCGCGAGCGAGTTGCAGGCCACATAGGCAGTTGGCTCGCCCGTTTGGGGATGAATCACGCGACGCAGCGAAAGATCAAAAAACTGGTGCAGAGGTGCCATGCCAACGAGCCAATTGCTGTTGAGCATATCCGCGTTGTTGACATTCGATGTCCCGACGGCATAGTTCGGATGAACGCCATTGCCGATCGGATAAATCGTTTGAAGTGGCGTCGGAATTGCATTTTCATTGGCCGAATTTAACAGCGGACGAATCACCTCCGCCTCAGCTTGTAAGTTGCCGGTGTAGAGCGTTCGCCTGACATTGAGATCGGGTCTGATCAGTAACGTCCGTTGGTGCAACACCATTCGATCAGGTGCGAAATCATTGTCGGTATCCTGATACAGTGGCACGCCGCGTTCGGGATACATGTTCGCGGCATCGTTTGGGGTACCGGACACGTTGGTGCGCTGCGTGATCAGATCATTGTTGTCGCTGACATCCCACTGAGGCGACGCCCACATGATGATCTCGGCATACTTGCTACGAATCACACGGGGCTGCATCGCGGCCTGCAATTCAGCTGCGGTATCCAGATCGCCACTGCCATTGGCATCGACCGAGTCGTCGACCAGGTAGGCGGGCACCTTTCCCGTAAACCAGTCATCGCCCGGAGCTTCGGCTGTGAACGCGATGTAATCGTCGCTGTCGCCCAAACGTGAGAGCAGCCGAAACGTTGGACTGTTGGATTGGTTGTTCCAGTTGGCCGCCAATGCCGTTGACTGCTGCAGCACGGTTCCGTTGGCCATCGTTCGTGTTGGCTCACCACCGAAAATTCCAAAGGTGTGTTCGGTCAGCGGCCCTTCGACATACATGAAATAACCGCCGCCGGCATCCGAAGCGATGGGCGGTTGAGCATTGACGGTTCGTGAGCGCAGGTCCGACCGCAATCGAAAGCTGACGTTTCGAAGCTTGCTGGACATTGCTACCTGAGCGCGGCCCTCTTTCATTGTCGTTCCAATGACGCCAAAGGATTTCCCAAGTGCGGCCATCAACAACAACGTGATCGTCATCGCGATCAAAAGTTCGACCAACGTAAAACCATCTCGTTTCGGGGCTTCTCGCCGCAAAGCTTCGCACATTAAGCCTGTGGCCCTGTGCTCATGCGACCCCTTCTCACTGACCCTCATTGCGAAACCCTCGACAACTTGACCGTGTCCAGGATGTTGTTTCTCTGCCCCGGCTCATAGCGAACGGGAATGCTGCGATCGACAATGTGAAACGCGCGAAAGCGGCGCACTTCACCCAATTCCGCACCAAGTTCTTGGCCCACGGTCATCGTTTGGCCATCGACCTCAAAAAGACCGACCGTGATCCAAACGGCAAAAACGTTGGATTGATCGGTTGCCAGATTATCAAGGCGAGTGTGAGCAATCTGATCGTGGACCACGCTGTGGTTGGGATCAACAAAGGGTGCACTCGCCACGGGGGCCCTTGAGAAAAGCGGCTGCGTAGGTATCGACGGATTCCGTCGCAGAACCGTGGAATCGAGCGGTCCAGCATTTCCTCCGCGTGCTGGCATCGTGGTAACGCGGGGCTCAATACGTTCTGCGTTCGATGGCTTGAAGACGCCGTCAATCTGGGATGGAATGTCGGGATTAAGAGTGGGCCGCAATTGCTGCAGGTCAGCAGGACCCAATGCACTCAGGGAGTATCCACGCCGGCTATCGTTGAATTCAGTCCAAAACGGCATGGCATTATCCATCACGTTCCGCTCGTCCTGATCTCCAACGCCGGACATCAACGCTCGATAGACACGCGACGTTTTGATCGTGTTCAGATTGATCAGCCCACTGCGAAAAGGCTTGCTGCGAAAACCGAATGGTGGACGGAATGGTTCCATCGAGACGTAATCCGTCCAAAAACCGTTGGTCCGGCCGGTTCCGGGCGTCACCGGTTGCCAAGAACCGGTTCCATTATTGAAGCTTCGGTCGGCTGAGGCACCTGGCCAAGCGTTGTCCCACGTTCGAGGATCTGCATCGATGTCACTGGTGCTTGTAAACGACGGCCAGCTGAATGTTGCGGCCACGCGAGACTGTTCTCCGGGGACGGTGCCCGCACCGCTGGTCACCAAATCAAACGGGTCCACCTCAGGCGAGATGAAGTCCGAATCGTCATCGAACGGTGGCGGGACTTCGACGAAGTCGAGCAGTCGATAAAAGTTTGGTGAACTATTGGCGCTGGAATAAAGTGGCGATTGGGTGAAGTAATTCCAAAGGTGCGTGAACCGTTGATTGATGCTGTATCGAGTTGGCGAAGACGGCAAGCTACCAGCCACACCGACCGTATCGTCGTAGCGATCCGGTGATCCGGTGGCCTCATCAAACTCGATGCCCGCTCGAGCTGCTGACGTCGTCGGCACCCACATGATCTCGCTGGGCGCGACAAACTGCCGATTCAACCACGCGACATTGGTGCGGAACGGTTCAAATGGCAAACCCACATAGGGTGCCAAGTTCACGTCCGCTGCGGGCGGTTGCTGCCAACGTCGACCATAGCTGTGATTGGTCCATCCAAGTGTCGTGCCATGCGACTGGGCGATCGTCAGCGCGGCGGCCTGATTGGCAGCCGTGTTGATGTCAGCCGACGTGCTTAATTCGACATTGAAAAAAGCGCGACTCGTGTTAGGTGTCGATTGGACTGGGGTTTGATCGGGCGGCATCGTGTTCACGCTCAGCGTCAACCCAGCCAGTTCCGGTGCTGCCGTGATGTCTTCATTGACCGGCATTCCGGACTTGTATCGAGATGCCAGTCGCTCTTGTGGTTCGCTCGCAATCGTGTTGTAAGGATCTTCATCAAACGGATCGGGCCACAGCACGTCCGGCGGGTTGGCCGAATCGGGCGTCGACACCGCGTTGTCTTGACTGCCATTGAAAACCGTCAAGTCAATCGAGATGTAATCGACCGAACGATACGGATTAAATATGGGATCGTACGGACGCGTTGGATCGGCCAAGCGTTGCAGATACGCCGTTTTGAAATGATTTCGTGTTCCGGATTGCTGGCTTCCTAAGGGATCGTCGGCCTCAATCCGGTTCAATTCGGAATTCGGCCGTGCGTCGAACGGCTCATCGGGCAAACGGTTTCCCGTGGGCGTGTCGAAGTTGTACCAAGACGTGTAGGGACTGTCGTAACCAGCGACATCTCGCAACGGCTCAGAAGGTTCTGGGTAATAAGTTCGAGTGGTTAGATTCGTAGCGCCCCCATAACGAGCCGACAGCGGTCCGGTGGATGTGACCGTGGTGGCATTGGTGACCGCCGCGGCTGTGATCTCATAGGGTTCCGAAACGTTGACTCCAATCTGAGTCGCCGTGTTGGCACCGGTCCAACCCGACGGACGATTTGATGCTGCGACCACCGGAAGGATCTCACGGACACTGGCATTGCTTTGACCCGTCCCATCCTCATAGATGGGGTGGAGCGACGTTCCGGCAAGATTCGAAAGCTGGACTTGGCGTCCTGCAATCAGAATTGACTGAGGCGATCGGAACTCATTGAAAGGTGCCAAGGGAGCATCGGTTGACGCGTCGATCACAGGATTGCCCCCGGTGTCACGACGCGCGGTTCCCAGAAATGTCTCCGAACGCGGCGCGATGACCACGGACTGTCCCGGCAGCAATTGCGGCGCAATAGCCGATCGGTTGTAGTAGATGTTCCCCGCCGCCAATGAATCGGGTGGCACCAAATAATCGGGCGTCATCGGTGGCGTTGGACGCAGGTAGTCCGTCACCCCGTTGCCACTTGAGTCTGGATTCAAAGAGGTAAACCAAATAACACGGTCAATCGCCAGCGGTCGATACGACGGACTAAAAAATTGAGGCACCGTCGGATTCAGCGTTGCCGTTTCTCGATCTTGGTCAGGTAAAATCGGGTCGCTGAAACGAATCGTCTGGGCATTTCCAGCGGGAGCTGACGCATCCGCACCCAGTGGCTTCAAAAGAAAATCGCCGGCCGACAATAGTGTGGGCGGATCTGCTTGGCTGTGATACTCCGAGATCGCGACACGCCAAACTGGGTTGTTGTCCGGGGCCAAGCGTCCCAGATCGAGTCGCCAGTCCGGGTTGAGCATCGAACCAGTCTGTGTGTACAGCTCCGGCGGATACGACATCGGATTGACCAACGGAACCGCATCATCCTCCGCAGTGCCGGGGGCACTGGAGGGCTGGGGAGAACGGGTGCTGCGCAGTTCCAGGAACAGCGACCCCTCGGGAATCTCATACTGATCCGCATCGTTGTCGGGACCGACCGTTCCGCCTTGAATCGCTCTGCCGCTTGTTGTGTCCACCGCAGTATCGCGAACACGACGGTCGTGGAAGGCAAGCGATTCTTCCAGTGTGAGTTCGGGAAATTCCATCCCCCAAACCGTGCGAAACGTTGGATTGCCACCGACCGTACGCACATCCCATCCATCAAAAGGATCGGGGTCGTAATCGAATCGCGTCATGATCGCATCGGGATCTCGAAAGTCAGCCACATTGACTGCCCACTGAGCGATCTTCCAAGCGCGATACTCCTCCTCTTGTGTAAGTGAATTGGCGGTTAGGGCCGTGAAAGGTGGCAAACTGCCCGCGTCAATCGGGTATTCAAAGTTGACCGGTGGACTGGCTGCTGAGTCGCGGGTCAGAAGCATCATCAACGTGTAAAGATGCCGCGCGAACACGGCTCTTCCGCTCACATCGCGATTATTGGGTGCGGCCGTGCCATTGAAGTTGTGTTCTCCCGGTGAGATATCGCCTCGACTTGAGGACCAGCCTGAATTGGTGGGCCCGGCAATACCGTCGTAGCGATAATAGACCTGACCAACCGCGACCTCTTCAGGATCGTCGATGACATCTTCGTAATTGTCTTCGGACGCTCCTGTCATAGTCCCAATGACACCATCGTCATTGTCGTCGTCATCATTGACACCGTTGCCAAACGGTCGATTGAGATTAAGCCGGCCGCCCTCGCGAATCGTCTGCGGAAAAAGTTCCCATGTGAGGGCGTTACGTGCCTGATCACGTTGACCTGGCGGTAACCCGCTAACGGCCGCGTTGAGTGCTTCCATCAGCAAATGATTAGGCGGCAAGGCAGCATTGGCCGCGGGGAGCGTGATCGGTCCGGTGGAATTGAGCTCTTCAATTTGTGAGGCATCATTCTGCCATTCGACCGGAAGGGTTCCAGTCGCAACTGCCGCTGATTTGCTTGAGGTCGTGACTGAATCTGCAAAGATTCGCAACAACGCGTTGACCTGTTGCCGCTGGACTGTACTAGTGATTGGTTGGTTGTGGTAATCTTCAATCAATTCAATCAATCGACTGCGGACCAAATCACGATCCAAATCCGCATAGTTCAACAGCGGGTAAAGTTCGCTATCGGTGTAGGGCGAGTCAGGACTGCCGCCGGCACTTGCCGCAAACTCATAAGGATCATCAATGGCGTCGCCCGTCCCGAGCGTTTCCAAGCTGTTGTTGACGTTGGGATCATCGCGTGGCCCTGGAGCGACGGCACTATATCCGAGTCCTTGTTCACCCAAGCCCGCGTGATACACAGATTGACCCGTGCCGCCCACACTGATTGAACCTGCGATATCTAAGCCAATCGCACCGCGACCAAATGTATCTGTCGGGAGTCCTTGAGATTCGCGATGATCATGCAAGTTGGCGCGCAGAGGATCACGAATCGCTCCCAGAATATCATTGCCATGGAGGGTGAAGGGATCGATCAATTCACCAGCCGCGACATAACTGCGGTAGATCTGATCGCTCGTCGTTGGCGTGACAGCCGACGGTGATGAGACCCACGAAAGTGGCGTCAGCGAGCTAAGCTGGCCCTCACGGCTCGATAAGGTCAATAGTCGCTCACGAATTAACCGTTGCGGGCCACGTAATAGTGGGTCCGTCGACGCTAGCGCGTAGCCCAGTGAAAACAGACCACGCACATCAATCTCGGCTGGGCCATAACCGAAACCAGTGGGGGCAAACAATGCTGGGTCACCAGCGGTGGAAAATCCGATTGGGGATGTCGCTCCCGCTATCGTTAATACCGGAACCGGGCTCTCGTGTTGAACGGCACCACTGATGTCTTCTTGGACGACAATAGGATCCGAGAGCCCATTCGTGAAACGACGACGCACTTGGGCCAAGTTGCCGGCTCGATTGACGTCCACGCGTCCGCCGAGGTCTTCCACCATGTAGGCCACCAGAGGCTTGTAAAAACCACCATCAACGCTTTCCCCAATTGGCAGACCGGCATCGATCCAGAGGCTGTCATTGACACCATCACCGTTGTTATCCACGTCCCAACTATCAAGCACACCATTGCCGTCGAAATCTTCACCGGCGAGCGCCTGAGCCAACTGCACGATGCCGGCACCGCTGGGATTAACCATGCTGATGGGCGTGCTAAAGCCTGGGTGAGTGTTTGATCCCGAGAAATTCGCATATGACAACTGCAAGACGCCGGAAGCACGGTCAATGAAGTTTTCCCTAACCTCGGCCGCCATCGTCGTCGTGTTGTTGGCCTCCGGCAGATCTAGGATTGGCAAGGGACGCAGCGTTGCCCTCTGCAAGGCACGCACGATCTCACGCTTCCGGGCGACGTTGGTTTCCAAATCGGCTAACGCGTTGCCATCTTGTTTGTTCAGAATCCAGTTGATCAACGCGGGACGAACGAACGATGGCGTTGGCTCGCCCAATTCTGATGACAGGGGTGTCTCAGGGGCCGTCACGTTCTCGACCAACGGAAAATAACTTAGGAACAGATTGTTATAATCCGCTGCGTCATAAGGCTCATCGGTATCTCCGGGAGG
>JBCCJB010000206.1:0-7686 GCA_039028015.1 Planctomycetota bacterium | reverse complement strand
GACAACTTCTTCTACAGCCACGCGTACACGATGTACAACAGCGAGCCCTTCACTCATACGGGCTTCCTGGCAACGTATGGCGTGTCGGATGATCTGGAAGTCTACGGCGGATACGTTCTCGGTTGGGACAGCGGTTTCGAAGACAACGGCGACGCGTTCTTGGGCGGAGCTTCGCTCACCCTGACCGACGACCTGACGTTGATCTACGCTACCGTGGGCGGCCGTTTTGGCGACGAAGTTGCTGAAGTGGAAAATGGTTACATGCACTCGATCGTCGCCGACTACGCCGTCAACGACAACCTGCAGTACATCTTCCAAAGCGACTTGTTGGAATCCGAAGATGCCGCTGGCGACACAGTTCGCAGCACGTTCGGCATCAACCAGTACCTGATCTACACGATCAGCGACTGCTTGGCCTTGGGCGGACGCTTCGAATGGTATGACAACGAAGGTGTCTTCGATTCCGAGAATGACATCTTCGCGTTGACGACCGGCATCAACTACAAGCCGCATGCCAACGTCATCATGCGACCTGAACTCCGCTGGGACTGGGTGAGTGCCGACGCAGCGGATAACGCCCAAGTTTTGGAAGACAACGACGACAGTCAGTTCACGTTTGGCATGGACACGATCTTCTTGTTCTAAGAAGCCTCACGTTTCGTGAAACCCAAGAAAGCCGACCGGATCGCGCGAGCGAACCGGCCGGCTTTTCTTGGTTAACCGCTATAGATTGCCAGATGTCCGGCAAAAAGATCACTCCACCGGCCAACGCCAAGCCGATCAGCTCAATTGTGACGGTTGTTCAGGTCGATACGACTCGTGAACAAGACCGTGTTGCAGTGATTTCGCGGCTGAGATTCGGGTGAGGTTGCGGACAACCTTATCTTCCAGCACATCAGCGGAAGCATTTCCTCACGGACCACACACCTTTGGGCGAACCGATCGCATCGGCCGCCACATCCGTGGAAGGGATCTGGGATGAAGTCGAAACGAGCAGCGTTGTGGTTGGCACTGGGTGGTCTCGGTGGCTTGATGGGTGGTGCGAGTCTATCGCCGCTGTCTGCCGCGGATTCGTTTGTGTCCGAAGCGAGCTATCAGAACGTGCCCGCGATGTCGTCAGCAGACACGCTCGCGCCCGTTGGATTCTTTGACGGTTGTGGCGATGGTGGTTGCGACGAGTGCATGGAATGCGAACCAGCCATCGAGCCCGATTGTGGCTGCGAAACGAGTTGCGATTGCCAATGCGAAGAGCCATGCGGTTGTGACACCGCCTACGGATGTGACAGTGCCGGTGGTTGCGACGATGGTGGATGTGGTGGAGCGTTGCCGGGCTTGTTCGATTGTGATCTCGGCGATGCGTTTTCGCTCTTCGGTGAGGCAGGCGGCTACACGATCGGCGGCTGGGTCCAGACCGGATACCACACCGCTGCGTTACCTTTGTTCAACGATCGCCCCGACGAATACAACCTTCACCAGGCGTGGCTGTACGCCGAGAAATCATTGGACACGTCCAATGGCTTGGACTTCGGCGGACGCATTGATTATCTGTACGGGATCGATTCTGGAGACACGCAAGCCTTTGGGATCGACAACGACCATTGGGATAACGATTGGGACAACGGAGCCTATGGTCACGCATTGCCGCAGGTTTACGGCGAAGTCGGCTACGGCGACATCAGTGTGAAGATTGGTCACTTCTACACGATCATTGGTTGGGAGGTTGTCGGTGCTCCGGACAATTTCTTCTACAGCCATGCCTACACGATGTACAACAGCGAGCCTTTCACGCACACCGGTGCCTTGGCGACCGCTGGCATCAGCGACGACCTGGAGGTCTACGGTGGTTATGTGCTCGGTTGGGATAGTGGCTTTGAAGACAACGGCGACGCATTTTTAGGCGGTGCTTCTCTCGCCCTCTCCGATGACATCACGTTGATCTACGCGACGGTTGGTGGACGTTTCGACGATGGTGATCCGGGCGTCGAAAATGGTTACATGCACTCGATCGTGACCGACGTTACGGTGACCGATCAATTGCAGTACATCTTCCAAAGCGACTTGTTAGAAACCGAAAATGCGGCTGGCGAGACCGTTCGCAGCACGTTTGGCGTCAACCAGTACCTGATCTACACGGTCAGCGACTGCTTGGCCTTTGGCGGTCGCTTCGAGTGGTACAGCAATGAAGGTGTCTTCGACGATGGTGTCAACGGCATCGAAAGCGACATCTACGCTCTAACGTCTGGCGTGAACTATAAGCCACATGCCAACGTGATCGTCCGCCCTGAAGTCCGCTGGGACTGGGTCAGCACTGATTCTCTGACGCCGGCTATCTTGGAAGACGGGGATGACAGCCAATTCACCTTCGGCATGGACACGATCTTCCTGTTCTAAACAGTGACTTCGACGCTCATGGATGATTCGCTCGCGTAACGCGAGCGAATTGGATCGATGATTTCCAGAAGGAACTCATCAACCTGCTCCGGAGCCCGGCCAACATAATCCAGCGGATTGGTCGCGGTATCGATATCGATGCCAGTGAACCGGGGGTCCTTTTTCAGTCGATCAAGGAGATCGTTTTCGGCTGCGTTCTGTTTGACTTCGGCTGCCGCCGCTTGGCTGTGAACGCGAATGACTTCGTGGAGGTCTTGCCGGTCGCCGCCCGACTGAACCGCTTGCATCAAAATGTTCTCGGTGGCCATGAACGGTAGCTCGCATTGCAAGTTCTTTGCGATGGTCGCTGGGTAGACCACCATGCCGTCGCTGACGTTTTGCATCAGGACCAAACAGGCATCGATGGCTAGGAATGCTTGGGGAATCACCAGCCGACGGTTCGCGCTGTCATCGAGGGTGCGTTCCATCCACTGCGTTGCCGCGGTGATGGCGGGGCTGCTTTGCAGGCTCATCACGGTGCGAGCGAGCGAGCAAATGCGTTCGCTGCGCATCGGGTTTCGCTTGTAAGCCATCGCCGAGCTGCCGATTTGTTTTTTCTCAAAGGGCTCTTCGATTTCTTTGCGTCCCGCCAACAAACGGATGTCGGTCGCGATTTTGTGAAGTGATTGTCCGACACCCGATAGAGCATCGAGGAGTTGCGAATCGACTTTGCGTGGATAGGTTTGGCCGGTGACCGCGTACAGCTCATCAAATCCGAGCTTGTCGGCGATCAGACGCTCAAGCCTGCGGACCTTATCGTGATCTCGCTGAAACAGTTCCAGGAAGCTCGCCTGGGTCCCCGTTGTGCCTTTTGCACTTCGCAAACGAAGTGTGTCCAAGCGATGCTCGATGGCTTCCAAATCCAAGACAAGGTCATAGATCCACAAGCATGCCCGCTTGCCGACGGTGGTTGGTTGGGCAGGCTGAAAATGCGTGAATGCTAAACACGGCAGATCGCGATGCTCAGCGGCAAAGTCGGCCAATTGTCCGATCGTGGCTGCCAGTCGACGTGCAACGAGCTGTAATGCTTCGCGAATGAGTATCAGATCGGCATTGTCAGTGACAAAACAACTCGTTGCGCCCAAATGAATGATGCCGCGTGCCGACGGGCACTGATCACCATAGGCGTGCACGTGAGCCATCACGTCATGCCGCAGCTCGCGTTCGTACGTGGCGGCAACGTCGAGGTTAAGGTCATCCTGAAAGCGACGCAGTTCGTCGATCTGTGATTGAGTAATCTCGATGCCTAATTCCCGCTCCGCTTCGGCTAACGCAATCCAGACACGCCGCCATGTTCCGAATCGCCGTTGCGAGCCCCAATGACGAGCCATTTCCCGCGATGCATAACGCGTGATCAGCGGGTTCTCATACTCAGAAATGGGCGCGTCGGACATAGCGTCGGGTGAAGTGCTTGCGGGGTGAAGAGATCAAATCAGCAGATGTCAACAACGCAGGCATTTCGAATCGAAATCGCGTTGGATACGATATTCCGGTCGCGAAATGTAACAACTGATTGAATGATTGGGATACCTGACCGGGCGGACGCTGCATGACTGTTGCACCTTGGATGTTGAACTTGCGATTATCAACTATGCCGCGTTACGGACAGCGGCGTGCGGGTATGCACGCCGTAATGGGTATGGTGTTGTCGATGATGGCATTGAGTTGGGCGGGCATTCCCGCGTTTGCGGTCGCTGCCGACGACGAATTTGTCTCGGCGTTGCGTTTGTTGCCCGACGATGCCGCCGCGGTCGTTCGCGTGCCGAATTTTGACGCGTTGTGTGATGCTTGGGATCGAACGACATTGTCGGGCATCACCGACGAACCAGTCTTGCAGCCGCTCTTTGACGCCAACTTCGGTGCAACCGGTGACGTTTGGAAGATGGTCAGTGATCGGGTCGGTGTGCGTCCGAAGGACCTTTATGAAATCACTCAGGGCGAAGTCGTCGCGGCTTGGTTGGCCTATGCCAGTCGTCGCCGACCGTCTGCGATTGTTGTTGTTGCCGACATCCGGGGCAAACACGATGAAGCTGAAGAGATTTTGTCGCGTATCGATGCCGACTTGAAAGCGGAAGGTGCGACTCGCAAAGACATCGAGCGTGCCGGTGAAACCGTGCGAATCTACTCGCCCGCCGTCAAGCCAGGTCAACTTAAGATCGAACAGGTCGTTTTGTCGCTCACCAAGGACCGGCTGATTGCGGGCGATTACGACAAGATCACGTATGAAATTTTGGACGCCATCGAAGCCGGTTCTCGTGGCAACATGTTGGCTTCGGGTGAGCTTTACAAATTGGTTTCCGAGATGTCCTATCGCCAGCTAGAACAGGATTCGGATCGCTTGCCCCAACAGTGGAAGGACAGCGTTGTGGAATGGTTCGCCAAGCCGTTGGAGGTCGGACGCATCATTCGCGACGTCGCCAACGTGGATCGCGGCAACCAGGTCAAGATTATCGATCTTCTGGAGCAGCAGGGCTTTGATGCGATTCTCGCCGCCGGCGGCGTGGCGGTCGTCGGTACCAACGCGTTTGATCTGCTTCATCGCGGTTACATTCACGCACCGCCGGTTGAGGGGCAGGAAGAACGGTTTCGATTGGCGGCTCGCATGCTGCAATTCCCCAATTCAGACGTCACGACACTGCCAAAGTGGATTCCCAATTCAATTGCCAGCGTGACGCGGTTGAATTGGAAGATTGAAGAGGCGTTTTGGGCATCGGAGACGTTGGTTGATTCGGCGCTGGACAGCGAGATATTCCGGCCCAGTATCGAAGGGATTCGCGATGACGAAGACGGACCGCAGATCGACCTCGAAAAAAATGTGCTGCCCAACCTCGAAGATCGCATTCTGTTGCTAACAGACAACACGCTGCCGGCGGGTCCTGATTCGGATCGCTTGTTGTTAGCGATTGCGGTCAAGGATTTCGATGCGATTTCCCGAGCGGTGGCAAAGGCGATGGAGGTGGAACCCGATGTGTTTCAAATCGAAAGCGTTCCCGGAGTCGAGATTTGGAAGGTCCAGCGAGGCGAAGATGGTGAACTCGACGACGAGTTCTTTGAGGATTTTGGTTTCGAAGACGAAGACGCGATCGATGATCAGAAACCTTTGCTCAACACTTGGTCACTCGCGGTCGTACCAAAAGGACCTGCTATGGAATCGGCGTATTTGATCTTTGCGAGTCATGTTGAGTTACTCGAATCGGTATCCCGTCGCATGGCGGAGGCGGAACCGGGTGATTCCTTGATCGATTCGGAAGAGTTCAAGGGCATGGTGACCCAGCTGCGAAAGCTCGGGTCGAACCAGCAATCAATCCAGCGAATGGTGCGTTTTCGTTACTCGCTCCGCACTCGCTATGAATTGCTCCGACGCGGCGAACTTCGCGAGAGCGATTCCGTGCTGACGACGCTTCTACGCCGAATCATCGATGATACGGAAGAAGAAGTCGATGATTTGGAACGCCCCAATCAAGCCAAGTGGCCTGAGTTCGAAACCATCGAAAAGTATTTCCGCAATGCGGTTAGCTTTGTTGAGACCACCGACGAAGGCTGGACGCTCAACGGTTTCTTGATGAACTGATCAGCTGTCGGCGATCACCATCGGTTCATCGATGACGGGCTCAAAGGAGGGCGACGTCATCTTGCTGTCCGATAGCGTGAAAACCACGAATAGACCGACGAAAACGAACGATGAAATGAAGACGATCAGATTGAATGGTTTGTCAAACGCCAAGTGCATGAAAATCAAAGCGACAAGCAGAGCCTTGATTGTCGCAATGCCCATCACCAGAGCGATATCGAAGCTGCCCAAATCAAAGCTGGCTTGAGCCACCGTGACGATGGTCAAAAAAACCAACGCAAAGAACACGCCGAACAAAACGGGTAGCGGCATGGGGTGTGCGAAATCGGTCCCATCATCGGAGTGACCGTCGTGAGAATTGCCGTGTGATGCCATTGGCCCGCGTTAGCGAATGAGATACAGAAGCGGAAAAAGATAAATCCAGATCAGGTCAACGAGGTGCCAGTACAGGCCCACGTAGTCAACTGGGCCAAAGTATTGGCGATTGAAATCCTCACGAATCGCTCGCACCAAAAGCCAGACCAGCACGCCGATGCCGGCCAAGATGTGAATCGCGTGAATACCGGTCATGCAGTAGTAGATGCCGAAGAACACGCCCGCTTGCCGAGGTGTCATCACGTTGTCCACTTCCGCCCGCTCGATTCCCAAATCGCTTTGGGCCGGATCGGTCGTGACGCGACCAGCGGCCAATTTCGACTGGGACGCCGACGCGGCCAACAAATCGCGAGCTCCCGTGTTGAGTTCGCTTTCGGCCAACACTTCGACCCCAGCCAGGTCAGTGTCCAATGCAACAGATGACGCCCGGTTGGATTCGCCACCGCCAGTGGACTGAGCGATTTGATCGACGGCCGCTTGATCATCCGTGGGCATCTTCGGTGTTTCCGCCTCGGAAGTCGTTTCGCTTGCGACCGCTTCGAGGTCATGATCATCACCATGATGCTCGGCGTCATCATGCTCGGATTCGTGGTGATCGGCGTCGTGTTCCGCTAACGCGTGTTCACCGCCGTGATCCGCTCCGGGCGCTTCGCCACTTTCGAGGATTGTGCCCAGGCCAACACCCAAAAAGAAACTCAGGCAAACCACGCTGAGCGGCTTGGCGCATTCGTACTGAAACGATTTCCCAAGTACTTTGCTGATCGCTAGCCAGATCAGCGTGCCGACCGTCAGGATCGCAAAGGGAAGGCACAGATAAATCAGGTACATCGACACGCCTTCGTGATGATGGGGCGCGTCGGCAACGTAGGAAAACGACCCAGGCGGAAGCAGTCCCAAATCCCACTTGTGCGAATACTCGATCGACTTCACACCCAAGAAGATCATCGCACACGACAGCGTCGTCGCGATCAACGCGACCAGCTTCTTGTGTTCTTCAGTCTGGGAACACCGGACCGCCCACGCCATTGTCAGCGAGCTGAACAACAGCACGCCCGTGTTAATTGCACCAAGCTTCGTGTTCAAAAATTGGCTGCAACCCTCAAACACTTCCGGTCGAAGCATGCGGAAAATAGCGTACGCGCAGAACATTCCGCTGAAAAACAGCACCTCGGTGACAAGGAACAACCAAATGCCGAGCTTGCCGCTATCGAATTGTTGCTCGGGCGTGTCGAAGTGGTGTGCCAACCACTCGGGATGGTCATGATCGTGGCCGTGTCCGTGATCATCATCCTCGGCGAGAAGATCAGCTT
>JBCCJB010000205.1:0-7710 GCA_039028015.1 Planctomycetota bacterium | reverse complement strand
CTTCTTGATGAGAAATTCTTTTGCCTCGTCGGATAGATCAATCGCCAATCCTCGCTCAAGCAATCGCTCGCGGACTTTGGACAATTCGAAATCGATCACGCCCTTCAAATCGACCGTCGTCAAATGACGGAAGATGATCGTGTCATCCAATCGATTGAGAAACTCAGGCCGGAACACCCGCTCGATTTGGTCCATCACACGGGTCTTCATGGAGTCATAGCTCGCATCGCCATCGGGCTTCTGAAAACCAAAGGCGGATTCGTTCTTGATGGCTTCCGCCCCGGCATTGGTGGTCATGATCAAGATGGTGTTGCGGAAGTCGACATTGCGACCGAACGAATCGGTCAAACGACCTTCCTCCATCACCTGCAACAACATGTTGAAGACATCCGGGTGCGCCTTTTCGATTTCATCGAACAAGACCACCGCGTAGGGACGACGCCGAATTTTCTCGGTCAGCTGACCACCTTCTTCATATCCCACGAATCCGGGAGGCGCCCCAATCAAACGACTGACGTTGTGCTTTTCCATGTACTCGGACATGTCGATGTGCACCAACGCATCAGCGTCACCAAACATGTATTCGGCAAGCGCTTTGGCCAACAGCGTTTTACCAACGCCAGTAGGCCCCGCAAAAATGAACGAGCCCGTGGGCCGCTTGGGATCCTTAAGACCCGATCGGCTGCGCCGCACCGCTTTGGCGACGGCGGTGACAGCGGCGTCTTGCGAAACCACACGCTTATGCAGTTCGTCTTCCATCTGAAGCAATCGCATGCTGTCTTCGGTCGACAGGCGCGTTAGCGGGATACCGGTCATTTTAGAAACGACCTCCGCGATGATTTCTTCGTCGACAACACCATCGGTTTGTTGCGACTTCTCACGCCATTCCTGGGTGATCTGCTCTTTCTTCGCCCGCAGCTTCTCGGCCTGGTCACGAAGGTTGGCGGCCTTCTCAAAATCCTGGTTGGCGACCGCGTCTTCCTTTTCCTTATTGAGTGTTTCGACTTCGTCGTCGATTTCCTTGAGATCCGGCGGACGGGTCATGGTGCGAAGCCGGACGCGGGCACCCGCCTCATCGATGACGTCAATGGCCTTGTCAGGCAAACACCGCGCGGTGATGTAACGCTCACTCATTTCGACCGCAGCAACGACCGCATCGTCGGTGAACTGCACGCGATGATGTTCTTCGTAACGCTCTCGCAAACCCTTGAGGATCTCAATCGTCTCAGTTTTGCCTGTTGGCTCAACCATGATTTCTTGGAACCGGCGGGCCAGCGCGTTGTCCTTCTCGATGTACTTTCGATACTCGTCCAACGTGGTCGCACCAATGCACTGGATTTCACCTCGAGCCAAAGCAGGCTTGAGCACATTGGCCGCATCAATGGCGCCTTCAGCACCTCCGGCACCCACGAGGGTATGAAGTTCGTCGATGAAGAGAATCGTGTTTTTGACCCGACGAACCTCGGTCATCACCGCCTTAATTCGCTCTTCGAACTGACCGCGATATTTGGTTCCCGCAACCATCATTGCCAAATCGAGCACGACGATTCGCTTCTCGGCCAAGATCTCAGGCACTTCGCCGCTAACCACTCGTTGAGCAAAACCTTCGATGATGGCTGTTTTGCCAACGCCGGCTTCGCCCAGGAGCACGGGATTGTTTTTGGTACGACGACACAGAATTTGAATCGCACGCTCGATCTCGCGTTCGCGGCCGATCACCGGATCCAGCTCGCTCTTCTTGGCTAGTTCGGTCAAATCCCGACCAAAGCTGTCCAACGCCGGTGTCTTACTCTTGCCGCTCTTGCCGGATGATCCACCTGAACTGCTTGAGTCACCATCGCCGGATCGTCCACCACGCTCACCCACTTCGGCGCCTTCGAGACCATGGCCGAGCAAGTTCAAGACTTCTTCGCGGACGTCCTCTAACTTGAGCCCCAAGTTCATCAGCACTTGGGCGGCAACACCCTCTTGCTCTCGCAGTAGGCCAAGCAAGATGTGTTCTGTACCCACATAGCTGTGATTCAGATTGCGGGCTTCCTCCATCGAGTATTCGATGACCTTTTTCGCTCGCGGTGTTTGCGGCAGCTTGCCAACGGTCACCATCTCCGGCCCGCTTTGGACCAGTTTTTCAACTTCCAGACGGATCTTGCGCAGGTCAACCTCGAGGTTTTTCAGCACGTTGGCGGCGACACCACTGCCCTCTTTGACCAGACCAAGCAGGATGTGCTCGGTACCGATGTATTCGTGATTGAATCGCTGCGCTTCCTGATTGGCCAGTTGCATGACCTTTCGCGCTCGATCGGTGAACCGTTCGTACATGATTTTTTCCTTCGACGCCCATGCTGTCAAAATGGCGAATTGCCCAACGTCGGACCAAGTCTCGCAAACGGTACGCCGGACTGACCGCCGGAGGCCAGCCGAAGAACCGAGTTCGACGTCAAAAATGCGATTTTTTGAGGAATTTAGCGGTCACGGGACCCCAGAAGAAAATGCTGGCGACGGTGGTTCAACGTGGGCATGTTTCCTCAACCGCCAGTCTACCGACATCTGCCACTGGGCAAAGTCCACTCCAACGGACCGCCAACCATGAACAGAATTGCGTGCAAACAACAATCAGCTGACATGATCGCCGGGCTGCCGATGGGTTTGCAGCAGTCGATCGATCAGATCATCGACGCCCAGATTCTCTGCCTCGGCGGCAAACGTGGGTACGATTCGATGTCGTAACACGGGATGAGCCAGGGTCTTGCAATCGTCGATCGTCACGTGAGATCGACCGGCCAGCAATGCTCGAACCTTGGCCGATAACACCAACTGTTGGCTGGCGCGTGGTCCCGGACCCCACTGAATCCATTGTCGAACCCAGTCAGCGGCTTCAGGTTGAGCGGGCCTTGCCCGACGCACCAAATCGATCACCCAGTGCTTGACGTGCGGGGGCAGCGGGACCTTTCGCACCAGCGATTGAAACTGAACGATGTCTTGACCACTGATGACCGACTTAACGTCCGTGTTCACCGTGGATGTCGTTCGATCGATGATCTCCGCTTCCTCGTCTCGCGACGGGTAATCGACGACCACGTGAAATAGAAAACGATCGCGTTGGGCTTCGGGCAGCGGATAGGTGCCTTCCTGCTCAATCGGATTTTGCGTGGCGAGCACAAAAAAGGGTTCGGTGAGACGGTACGTTTTGCCGCCGGCGGTCACCTCGTGCTCCTGCATCGCTTCCAGCAACGCCGCCTGCGTCTTTGGAGGCGTCCGGTTGATTTCGTCCGCCAACAACATCTGCGTGAACACCGGGCCGGGGCGAAAGACCAACTCGCGTCGCCCTGATTCATGATCCTCTTGAATGATATCCGTCCCGGTGATGTCGCCGGGCATTAGGTCAGGCGTGAACTGAATGCGTCGAAAATTGAGGCTCATCGAAGACGCCAAGGTTCGCACCATCAGCGTTTTGGCCAATCCGGGCACACCTTCAAGCAAACAGTGACCACGCGACAGAATGGCGATCAGCAATTGATCAATCACGTCGTCCTGTCCCACGACAACGCGACGAACTTGATTCTTGATTTCAGCGATGCGACGAACCAGCTCTTCGGCCGATGCAATGTCACCGGCCGTCAGCGGATCGGCCGCACGCGTACCGGCTGGGGCAGTCGAGCCAGGTCCCGCAGAACCGGCGACGGGAGCCGATCGATTTGGATCGGAGGAAATTCGCTCACTGGGCGATGTCGACGCATCCGAAAGCGACGGTTCGATTGGCGGTGGCTTTACCATGCCCGGATTATAGACGATCCAAAATGCCTAACTGTCCCTGTTCTCTGCGAAAACCAAGTCGCGCAATTCATCTTCAATGCGATCAGCCGAATCGAAGCGTTCTAGGAAATAAGAAATCAACGGCCCGCTGAACAAGCTGCATCACGTTCGTCATTTGCTAGCAAAACAGCCGCTCTCAAGCCCGCTGATGACGCGATTTTCACATCGCTTGACCGTCAGCACTGCGTCCGAAATCATTACCACCCGTGGAATTCGAAAGCCCCCAGCGAGGCGGATCTGGTTGAATCAGGATTTGTGTCTGCTGGAACCAGCGACGCGTTAGCACACAGCCCATCAAATTCGCACTTGCGTCCTTGATGCGGCGACGCTTCTTGAAGCGAAGCACGGCAGCGACAACTCAGACGAATGACCTCTAGCTCGCCCACAACGACCTTGCTGCCAACTAACGCGATTCCGTTCTTGGGAATTGCCGTCGGACTGATGGCGTTGTCTTTGGTGCCGTCAACAATCGGATTTCGAACACGATCTCCCGACAAAGCGACAGTGCCGTGGCGAGTCTGCTTGGATCTCAATCGGTGTGACTCGGCTGAACTTGAGTTACTCCCATCGATCGGGCCGCAATTAGCCAGCCGAATTGTCGCGCGTCGTGAACACGCCGGCCATTTTGAAACCAAAGAGGACCTTCGTTCGGTGCCCGGCATCGGGCCGCAAACCATCAAAGGGATCAAGCCCTGGATTCAAATTCTCAACGCCGTTCCGACTCGAGTGGCATCGAACAAAGCTAATGCGACCACACGTGCCACCAATGTCGGTCTGGCTAATCAAACGACGTCGCTGACCGATGATCGACAACGAAAGTCCTTTACGGATCAAGGCATCTGGCCAGGCAGTAGTTTGACCAGGCGGTGGCCCCCGATGCAAAATGTCAGCGTGCGGCCACGTCCCGCTCAATCAGCTGATTCGCCGGCAGCATTCGACCAACCGGCCGGTGAACTTTCCCTTTCCACTTCGAGCGATCAAATCATGGCTCTGGCTGAAGAAAAAGTCCGTGAAGCACTCAAAGAAGTCATCGATCCAGAGTTGTACGTCAACATTGTTGATCTGGGCCTCGTTTACGTTGTGGACGTTCAGGAGGAAAAGGAAGATGGCCGCCACGATGTCAACGTGGAAATGACAATGACCAGTCCCATGTGTCCAGCCGGGCCGCAACTGGTTGCGGGTGTCAAGAACGCGGCGGAAGCCATGGAAGAGGTCGACTCTTGTGATGTCAAAGTGGTAATGGAACCAGCTTGGACTCCGGAAAAGATGACCGACGAGGCTCGAGATCACTTGGGCATCTTCTAGCGATCACTTTCCGATTCCAAGGGAAGAACAGATAGCCCCACGTCACAAAGCTTCTTTGACAAAGCGTTTTATGATTTCCGGAAATGTGATCCCTCGGATTCGTCGAGCAACTCGAGTTCGCTTCACCGGTTACCTCACGGCGGTGGTGGGTTTGTTGGTCGGCGTTGTCGCATCCGCCGCGTCGCCAACTCTGACCAGTTTCCAGCCTGTTTCCCTGCCCATGATTCAGGCGGGGACAGCGTTTCCCGTCGATAATTATGCTTCGGCGCCGCCCGCCAACTATTCGCACCTGATTTCGTTTGTGCGCGGTCAGCTGACCCGCGGAGATATCTCCGCGGTGACCGACACCGTGCGATATTACGCCGAGATTTTCAATTTGGTCATGCTGGCCGATGCTCGACCGGACAATCAAGGCACGCATTACCTACGCGAGGTCGCGATTGGTTTTTCAATGCACATTGGTGATCGCAATGTGGTCGTCACCTCGGACACGCAAGGGCAACTCGGTGGCGATCTGTCCATCATCGGACGCAGCGTTCTGAGCGGAAACTATGACGCGCTGTCCGATCTGAAACAGGTTGCCCGCACGCCTCAAACGATGCTGATCGACGCGCCGGCGTTAATGCTGCGTGGCGGCAAGCATGTCAAAATGATTGTGCGGTACTTTGTTTGGGTCGACCCTGGCAGTGGCCGCATTGGAACCTTGGCTTGGCTGCTGGATACGGCGGGCCGATTCGAAGGGCAATCACCGACGCTTCAAGTCCTGCCGCCGATGATGATGGAAGACCGCGTGATGCACGTCGACGGTGAACAGTTCAACTTCCTCGGGATCCCATCACCAACGGCATTCGCCCTAGTTCAAATGCCGCAGGGCCAAGCGTTCCCCGTCACGGAGGCGATGCGACCGCTCGCAGGAAAACCAACCTACGATCCGGAAAGCTACGCCAAACTGGTCAACGCGATCACTGCGGCGTTGTCGTCGTAAATCGATGTGTCGGCGTAGGTCGACCGGGACGCAGCGACACCGCCGAACTAATTTCGATCATGCCGGGTCCCACGCCGGGAACGGATTGCTCACATGACATTCGTTGCAACGTTTCTTCGCAGAGCGTCTTCAACAGATCAGGATCCATGGCGACGCGTGCGTTGATGATCACATCAATGTCACCGGAAACCTGATGACCCGCTGCAAGTCCCAAATCAACCTCGGCAGCATTGGCCACCACGTTGGCAACAGCACGGGTCTGTTCTGCCGCCGCAGACGCTTTCAAGTGAGCAATTTCACCATGAACTTGCGCAGCATCGGCGATGCCTTGCACCAATGACTTAACGAGGATGTTTAGGTCGATCTGGCTAACCGAGTTATCCGGCGTCCATGTTGCGGCAAGATTGACCCAACCCAATTCCGCTTCACCGATCGCGTAGGTGTCATAGTCAATCTCGAGCAATCGACGCCCCGCAACACCAGGTGATTCAATTTCGCCGATGACTTCGTCGACGCCATCGCCCCGGGTTGGGCTGACCCCGAAGACCCTGACGCCGGGTGCCGCGTGCGAGATCAACTCGGTCAGCTGATCGAACTTTTGATCGTCGAGCTGGTCGCGACGACCGACCATGATGTAGTCGGCCTCTTCAATTTGTTTGCGGAAAATGTACTCGGCTTGTGCTGAGAACCCACTCGAGCGAGCACTCCGGGAGGAATTCAAGATGCGTTCGCCATGAGACGGTTTGAGCAACACGCCAAACGGGGCGAGTTCAAATCGATCGCCCAGTAAGTTTTTAAGTGGCACCACGACCGTCGCGACCAAATCAGTGCAGCTACCAACTGGCTCGGCCAGTAGCAAATCGGGCTGATGTTCCCCGATCAATTGGTCGGCGGTATCCACCAAATGATCAAAGCTGCAGCAGAAGCAGGCTCCTGATACCTCGCCGACATCAAAACCCTGGGAACGCAGGTTCATCGTGTCCACCAAATCATCGGCCTGATCATTCGTGATGATCCCGACACGTTTGCCCGCTGCCCGGTACCGCCGCGCGATCTCGCCAATCAACGTCGTTTTGCCAGCTCCGAGAAATCCGCCAATCAGCGCTATTTTTGTGAGTTTCATATCACCTAACGTTGTGAGGAGTCGATGAATGGCGGCTGCCACGAGGGTGCCAACGTGGCATCGTCGATCGTCAGCCCCGCTTCCACCCGCCCCTCATGATTGATTAACGGATGATCGGGCAGCGATCCCAGTGATCGGGTCGGGAGAAATTGCACTCTGCCATCTTCAAACAAAACATTGATGCCGCGGCCACTGTGGCTGATCACCCGCAAATGACCCGACGCGGACGAACGGCTGGAAGCGTCGCCGGAATGGGACAAGGCAGCATCGCTAAGAACAGCAAACGACGATCGACCTTGAAACCGGGGTGCCGCGAAATGGTCGCCGTTGCGCACACCGAGCGTGAACGCATAATGACCGCCTGCGAGCTGTTGCATCCGTCGCAAACGTTCCACCGGGTTAATTCCGCGTCGTGGAAATGTCATCGCCGCCACATCCGCCGCGGCTTGATCCAACGCTTCCATGGTCACGACGACAGATTTGG
>JBCCJB010000204.1:0-7713 GCA_039028015.1 Planctomycetota bacterium | reverse complement strand
GACGGACTTCCGAGTCCGTCTTACGCTGAAAATTCCGATTAGCACGCGGCGGTCTTCCAAAGGTCAGTTCCGATCATCACGAAAACGTCTCACGTTGCGTTCATTTCAGCCTTGAATTTCCGCAGCGGCTTGGGCAGCGGGAAATGGACATTTTCCTCGCGTACCATTTTGGTCTCAACGTCGGCACCAAATGTGTCCACCAACCAGTCAATCGTGGCATCCACAACGGACTCCGGAGCGCTCGCTCCAGCGGTGATCAGCACTGTGTCGTCCGCGTTGAATTGACTTTTGCTCAACTCATGCGGGCCGTCGACCAAATAAGCCCGGTTGCCTTTGTCGGCGGCTAGCTCACGAAGTCGTTGGCTGTTGCTGCTGTTTTGGCTGCCCAGAACAACAACCACATCGGCTTCACCGCTCAGTTTTTTGACAGCTTCTTGGCGATTTTGCGTTGCGTAACAAATGTCGTCCTTTGGCGGACTATGGATGCCCGGAAAGCGCTCTCGCAATCGCTTAATCACGCGAGTCGCATCGTCGACGCTGAGCGTGGTCTGGGTCAGATATGCGAGCTTCGTGCCTTCGGGAAACTCCAACCGATCCACATCAGCCTCGTCTTCCACCAGCACGATCGCCTCGGGAGCCTCACCCATGGTGCCGAGCACTTCATCGTGGCCCTCGTGCCCAATCAAAATGATCGTGTAACCAGATTTGGCGTATTTAATCGCCTCCAAATGCACCTTGGTCACCAGCGGACAAGTGGCATCGAGCGCAAATAGGTTTCGGTCGTTGGCCGCGTTGCGAATTTCCGGTGAGACACCATGAGCCGAAAACAACAGCACACCACCCTCAGGAACATCCTCGACCGAATCGACAAACACCGCACCTTTGGCAACAAAGGTTTTCACGACATGCTTGTTATGGACGATTTCGTGATAGACGTAGACGGGAGGCCCGAATTTTCGCAGCGTCAGTTCAAGCGAATCGACGGCCATGTTGACCCCGGCACAGAAACCACGCGGAGCAGCCAGAAAGATCTTCATGAAGCTTGAACTTGGAAGGTAACTCGACTGATGTGAAACTGGCGACCGGATTTGGCTGGTATGTGGCGTCAATCAGGTTCGGGTGCCTGCCTACAATAACCGACGACTCGTTCTCACGTCCAACTGGTGCAACGGCCACAGATGTCCGCGGCTTCATCGTCACTCATTGTCCACTCGACACCCGACCGACCGGTCGATCTATCGGCTGCGCGTGCCCACACTCGAAGCATTGCTCGAGCCAGTCGTGAAAACTTCATCGTCGTCAGCTTTCTGCTCCCCAAACGTTATCGGCAACCGTTTTACGATTTGTATGCCTTTTGCCGAACCGCGGACGATTTAGCGGATGAATCCCCCGACGAAGCCACCGCGCTGGCCGGACTGAGGCAATATCGCCTGCAAATCGAGCAGATGTTTGATCCCACATTGGAACCCTCGAACCCCATTTTCCTCGCCCTTCAAGAGACGACTCGTCAATTCGATCTGCCTCGCCAGCCCATGGATGACTTGCTTGCGGCATTTGAGCAGGACCAATCGGTCAAACGCTACCGGACGATGGACGACTTACTTGGTTATTGCCGATGTTCAGCCGATCCGGTTGGGCGTCTGCTGCTCGCAATGGCCCAATCCGATTCTGAGACAAATCTGAAGCGTTCGGACGCCATTTGCACGGCATTACAATTGACCAACTTCTGGCAGGACGTCCGTCGTGATTTTCAGAAGGGTCGGCTTTATCTTCCCACTGAGGTCATGCACGCGTTTGACTGCGACGAAACGATGATCAGATCAGGCATCGACTCGGGTCAGACGCCGACGCCGTTTCGACGCGCCATCGCGGATCGCTGCGATCACGCTGAAGCGTTGTTTGCCGATGGCGCGTTGCTGTCCGATGATGTGCCCGATTGGTTGGCTGCGGACGTGCGGTTGTTTGTGCGCGGTGGTTTGGCAACGCTCAATGCCATTCGGTCGATTGATTGTGATGTGCTCGCACGCCGCGTCACCGTGGGACGACTTCGACGACTGGGATGGTTGATGCTGGCAGCATTGGGACGGTAGGTCGATGTCAGGATCGCAAATGCAACTGCGGGGCCCGACGAAGCCTCAGATCGTGGCGGAGAGTTATCGCGCGGCGATGCGAATGTCGCGTCGTAGCGGAAGCAACTTCTATCGTTCCTTCTGGTTGCTGCCCAAACCCAAACGCCAAGCGATGTCGGTGTTGTATGCGTTTGCGAGAATCACCGACGATTTGGGCGATTGCAACGAACCGGCGAAACTGCGTCGGCACTGGCTGCAGCAATGGCGTCAAACGACGGCCATGAATCTGATCGGGCACGGTCCACGTGACGTGCAGTTAACCGACGAGGTGCGCGACGCTGATGAGCCTCATTTGATTCAGTTGCGTCGAAACGCGATTGCAATCATGCCCGCGCTCAGGCATGCGGCGGAGCGATACGGCATACCGTCGCGGTATCTTCTTGAAATTGTCGATGGTGTGCTTGCCGATCAGCAAAAGAATCGCTTCGACACGTTCGAACAACTGGAGCACTATTGCTACCTCGTGGCGTCGGCGGTTGGCATCGCTTGCTTGCACATTTGGCAATTTGATTCACCGCTTCCCAAACAGGCTGCGGTCGATTGCGGGCTGGCCTTTCAGTTGACCAACATCTTGCGTGACATTCGTGAAGACGCCGATCGAGGTCGAATCTATTTGCCGCGGCAGCACTACGAACAACATGGACTTGATGAAGATGATCTGTTGGAACCACGCCGGGATGATCGTTTGCGATGCTTGGTGCTGGATGAGTGCCGTCGTGCACGTGCGTTGTTTGCATCGGGCTGGCAAGTCTACGATTCGCTGCATGAGGACGGCCGCCCCGTGTTCAGCATGATGTGGCGAACGTATCGCTTGTTGCTTCAGCGGATCGAGACGGATCCCGATGCCTTATTGCGACATCGCGTGTCGCTGGGATGGTCGCAAAAGATCTCTATCGTGTCATCGCATTTTATTGGTCCTCTCTATCGACGCTTGCCGGTGCCACCAAACCATTTGAATAGGGACGCATGACGTCTCCCCAAGTGCAAAAGATTGTCATTGTCGGTGGTGGTATCGCCGGCCTCGCAGCGGCCGAAACGCTCACTCGGTTTCCAGACGCATCGCGATATCGCGTGACGATTTACGAATCCCGCCGTCGTTGTGGTGGTCGCGCCGGTTCGTTTGTCACTCGATCGCACGATGGGGCCACGACAACGACTGATTACTGCCAGCATGTGACAATGGGCTGCTGCACCAATCTGTTGGGCCTGCTTCGTCGCACTGGATTGATCGATCACTGGGAGCGTTATCAGTCACTCACGTTTTATCATCCGGATCACGGGCTGATGCCGTTCGAGCGGTCTCGATTACCGGCACCGTTTCACCTGACCAAAGCACTCTTGGGGCTGCGATTCTTGTCGTGGAACCAACAGCGACAGGTCGCAACAGCGATGTGGCGTTTGTTCCGGACCAAGCCAGAAGCGTTGATCTCGCAAACCGCTGAAACATGGCTGGTCTCCGCAAATCAGTCCGAAGCGACACGTCGAACCTTCTGGGATGTGATTTTGATTTCCGCATTGGGTGACACCTGCGAGAATGTGTCCATGGCGGCGGCACGCAAAGTGATGATTGATGGGTTCGCCGCGACGCCTGATGCGTCGGACGTGTACGTGCCGCGATTGACGCTTTCAAAAGTTTTTGGCGAGGTCCTACCAGCTGTGTTACACGACCGCGGTGTCGAGGTGGTCACCGGTCAATCCATCAAGTCGATTGAATTCGATGGAGACGCGCCGAAGGAACCAAGCAGGCCTGCGGTACGGCTAGGTAATGGCGATCGTCACGTTGCTGATCAGTTGATCGTGGCCACGCCTTGGCACCGTGCTGTGCCCTGGCTAGACAAGGCGGGCATTCAACGAATCAACGAGCAACATCAAGTGGTCAACGGTGACGCTTCGCAGCAATTGGCGTCATCACCCATCACCGGTATCCATCTTTGGTTGGACCGTTGGCTAACAGACCTGCCGCACGTGGTCATGGTGGGAACGGTGAGTCAGTGGCTGTTTCGAGATCCGATCAAACGTCGAAGCATCAGCGACATGCCCGACGAGTGCGGATGCTATCACCAGGTCGTCATCAGTGGTCACCATGAAGTCGCCGCGGGTGACAAGAAGGCTTGTGTTGCCACCGTCATGCGCGAACTCAACGCGGCATTCCCGTCGACCCGTGATGCGGTCTGTTTGCAGAGTCGTGTTGTGACCGATCCGAACTCGGTGTTTTCCGTATCGCCTGAATCGTTTGATCATCGTCCCGTTTCAACCACATCGAATCGCCGCGTGCATCTAGCCGGCGACTGGATTCAGACTGGATGGCCGGCAACCATGGAATCGGCCGTGATTAGCGGCGTGCAAGCAGCATGCGGCGCAGCGAATTCATCCACGTTGAATCGAGATGAATATCTGGAACGTCCGCTGCAACAAAACTGGTTGTCGCGAATGCTCATTCGCGATGACGCGTCGCATTGATGTTGGACCGCTGTCTTATCAAAAGCCTGTCCGAAAAAGTCGAGAGCCGAACGCGCTAGCGTCGGGCCGGGTCTCAATAACCACGTGAAATTGAAGCCCGAGGCTAGCGCCGTCGGCTCAAATGACGAGCGAGCAATCGGGTTAGATCACAAACGCAATGTCCAACATCACGTAGGACGGGGACTCTTACCCGTCGATGGGAAATCCCAAGTCGGCCATGAGTGACCGACCTACGTCAAAGAGATGACAAATCCTTACGACGACACACCCAACGGTGGACGCCGAATCAATTTGCGGCTGTCTTGAAAACGAGCAGATATGGCACGGCCGATCGCCCGCCGGCTGAACGAAAGTTGGTGAATTTCTGGGTGTTGGCCCAAATCGCATACGTCCTGCCTGGTTCAAGCTTCACTGGCAACACACAGGTTCGGCCATCTTCGGCGTACTTCGGTTCTCCCGTGACTTCAGGAAAACTCTTTTTTGAAAGCGTCGACCAAGACCACGAATTGTCCTGCATGGGCTGACTAAACGTGATTCGAATCTCGTTGGTCGTTGCCGCAACCGTGTCGCTGCCCGCAACCGGTGTGGTTGACACGACCACCGGCGGAACAGATTCCAGCGTGACGTCATCAGCCGAGAAAGCTGGTGTCGCTAGGCATGAAGTCAGCACGATAGCCGCGAATGAAAGTCTCATGGCGATTTCCTTGGGTACTCAGTCAGTCGCTCGGGGAAACGAGTCGCACGTTCGAACGTGTCGGCAAGTGTCAACAATCAACACCGCTGCCGTTGCCTACGAATGATACCGAAACGGGAGTTGGCGATCGCAATTGAATCGTAGCGAGACACTGAGAACGGCAGAACTTCAAAGCTGCCAGAATCCTGCTTCGATGCCGCCCAAGAAATAGACCGCACACTTCCCATGCCCCGGAATTTCCATGGGTGGCACGGCAATTTCAGCTCCCGCTTTGACCGCATCCGCGACCGCGACATCAATGTCTTTCACGAGCATGTAAGCCCGCGTGACCGGTTTTTCGCCATCGTGCATTGGAGCTCGGATGCCAATGATTGCATTGCCGTTTGTCTTGCCAGTTCGAGCACCTCCCAAATTCGGATCGGGATCGCCAAACGTGACACCGTGAATGCGAGCATGCAGTTCGCACGTGGCATCGACCTGTTGCGTGACAATTTCCAAATAGTGAAGCTGCATCAACGATTCGGAAGCGGTCTGTTTTGTGTTTGCAGTCACATCAGTCTTTCCCAGGCTGTCATCGTCTGTCGCCGCGGCATTGTTGTTGCATCCCGAAATCGCGGCTGCCGCAACACCGAAAGCAGAGAGTGCCAGCGAGTTCCGACGTGTCATGATACGTTGCGATCGGCTCATAGCAGTGGATCTCCAAACAAACCGCGAATGTCTTCTAGGATCAGATACAAACAAGGAACCAACACCAGGATGATACCGGTGGCGAATAAGATTCCGAATCCCAGCGAGATCGCCATGGGAATAATGTACTGAGCCTGAAGGGACCGTTCGAAAATCAGCGGCATCAAACCGCCAAAGGTGGTCAGCGTCGTCAGCAGAATCGGTCGAAATCGCCTGACACCGGCCTGACAGATCGCATCATAAGCCGAAGCCTGCTGCCGGCGGCGTCGGTTCGCGTAATCGATCATGATCAGCGAGTCATTGATCACGACACCTGAAAGAGCGATCACTCCCATCAAGCTAACCAACGACAGATCGTATCCCAGCAGAATATGACCGATCACGGCTCCGACCACACCAAACGGGATGGCGACCAACACGATCAACGGCTGAACGTAACCACGAAACGCCACCGCGAGCAACGAGTAAATCACTGCGAGTGCCAACCCAAACGTTCCCCATAACGATTCGGTCGCTCGACGCATCTCCGCATCGCTACCCTCAAACGTCCAAGTGATGCCGGGAAAGTCCTCTCGCAGTTTGGGCAGTTCCTCATCGCGCAGGGCGGCGATGACCTGCGTGATCGCTCGTTTGGGTTCCACATTCATGGACACGTTGATCACACGACGACCATCGCGTCGATTGATTGAAGAGAACGCTTCGGTCTGTTCGACCTCGGCCACATCCAGAAGCGGCACTTCGGTTCCCGAAGGCGTGCGGATGATCAGATCTTCGAGATTAAAGATGTCTTCTCGTTGATCTTCGGGCAATTTGACTCGGACTTCGATTTCATTGGTGCCCCTCAACAGACGCAATGCAAGCGAGCCGAAGAAAGCGCCGCGAAGCTGACTTCCGAGTTCCTCTTCGGTCAGCCCCAAGGCTCGACCCTCGGGACGAAGGCGAACATCGTACTGCGATTTGCCCTTGTTGTAGTTGTCACTGACATCCATGGCGTTCTGATACTTTTCGGTCCGTTTGACGAACGCGGCGGCCGCGTTTTCGAGCACATCGATGTCGCTGTGGCTCAGGTCAATGCTGATCGCTCGGCGATAACCGCCGGGCCCACTTTCGGCCTCAAACGTGACTTGATTGACGCCGGGAAGATCGCCGATGGAATCTCGCCACAGTTCGATCACTTCATTCGCAGTCATGTCGCGTTGATCGGGCGGCCTCATCACGATTTCGACATCGATGAAGCTCTGGCCACGGACGTTTGTCTTGATCCCTTCCGCAACTTCGTAAAGGTTGTGCTCGTCGAACATCTTCACGCTCGCGCGAGTCACCGCCTCGGCGATCTCGGCGGCTTGATCCTGAGTCGTGCCGACCGGCATGCGAACGCCCGCTTCGATTTCATCGGCCGAGACTTCTGGCATCAAGATCAGACCCATGTGAGCACTGGTGGCGTAACCGACGACGATCGCAAATAACGCCACCGCCGCGGACGCGGTGACATATCGGAACCGCAGGCACAGTTTTAACACCGGTGCGAACAGCAACTCGATCAAGCGATTGATCCGGCGGCTGAAACCCTGCTGCAGATCGTGAATCCGATCTCGCAGGCCACCCGCGATCCGTCCACGCGTGTGATCGGTCTTACGAACGTGCGCGAGGTGTGCTGGCAAGATGAAAAGCGATTCGATCAAGGACAGCGAAAGCACAATGATGACCACAACCGGCACAGGCCCCCAGAACTTTCCGGGTGCG
>JBCCJB010000203.1:0-7741 GCA_039028015.1 Planctomycetota bacterium | reverse complement strand
CGTGGCGTGCCGACTCTTCATCGCAATCGCGATGCTCGCCCTGGTTGTTAAACTCTTCCCAAATTCCAATTACCCCTTTTGATCGTGCTGGATTTATGCGGACGTTGATCGATGAAGCGGAACTTGCCAGTGGCGTGACAGCCTTAGCTCGCGAAATTGATGCTCATTACGGAGAGTCGCCAATCACCGTTGTGGCGGTCATGACCGGGTCACTGGTGCTGTTCGCGGATTTGATTCGGCGACTTTCGATGCCGCAGCGTGTTGGCGTGGTCCACGCATCGAGTTATCGAGGTGGCACATCGGCGGGCAAACTGGAGATTGATTCAAAGATGCTGATCGATGTGCAACATCGCGATGTGTTGCTGGTCGATGACATTTTTGACACGGGTGCGACCTTGGACCGATTGAAAGATGCGATCGCGGACATGGGTGCCTCAAGCGTCAAGACGGCGGTTCTCTTGCGTAAGGTTCGCGAGCCGCAGAGTCAGATCAAACCCGATTTCATCGCCTTTGAGATCCCCGATGAGTTTGTGGTGGGTTATGGGCTAGATTACTTGGACATGTATCGCAACTTGCCCTACATCGCCGTTCTCGAGCCGTCTGAAATTGAAGCAACGGCGGCGGAGGCGAACGCGGCGACCGATCGTGTTGGCTAGATCGTGGCCACCGCGGCGGAAACGCAACCGCAGTTGGTAACGCAGTCGGGGCCTCGCGTGATGTTGGTCACGCGTCATTTTTGGCCTCATGCATCCGGGCAACATGAAACCGCAGCCGCGGCGATGCGGCTCGCCCGATTTTGGGCCGATGGTGGGATGGCGGTGGAAGTGGTCACGCCCAAGTACGAATCTTCCTGGCCGTCACAGTTTGTTTGGGGGTCGGTCATCGTTCATCGTTTGGCGGTCGCACCGCGCAGCGAGTGGTCAAACTCGCGTTACGTTCGGCTATTGGGACAATGGTTGAATCAACAATCCGAACGACTCGATGCGATCGTGGGTGACCAAATGCGTGAGGATGTGCCGGCCATCGCGTCAGTGGCGTCAGTCAGCGAAAACGAGTCGAACGCTGCCAACGTTCGCCCGACACGTCGGTATGCCATCTGTGGCGGCGTTGGGCATGACGGTGATCTCGCGTGGTGTCAACGTGCACGAGCCGGCACGCGGACGATGAAAGCAATCACGCGTTTGGATCAAATTATTACGACGTCGTCAGCGACCGACCGTGCATTAATGGCCCAAGGAATTGCGGACAAACAGTTGCACCGAATGACGGTGCCCTTGGTGCGTCACCGTGCCGTTTCGACTGCGCGTCGTAACGCAGCGAGAAAAGCATTGGCTTTGGCGAATTCAGACATGGGAACGACATCACAGTCACGCGTGCTCTTGTGGTGCGGGTCCATGGAAGGTCGGCCGGGAATCGAATCCGGCATCGGTCGCATCGTTGGCAGTGCGAGATTACTGTTGGCCCGTTACCCCGACATGCGACTTTGGTTGATTGGTGATGGACCCCTGCGTGATTGGGCTCACACGGAACTCCGCGCCGAAGGTGTTCGTTCATTGGTGGCGATGCCTGGATCGTTTCCCGATATGACCGACGTGATGGACAGCGTCGATGGAGTGATTGCGACCGATGCCGCGCAAATCCGAGACCTTTTGTGGGATGTGATGCGACGAGCGATCCCGTTGATCGCTCCCGATGATGTCGCCTTCAAGTCCGCATGGTCGTTTTGCGAGAACGCACAAATGGCGGATTGCATTGCTTGGTACTCGGCAACGCAACCCAAATCGCTTCGCAAAGCGGTCCGTGCGGTTTGGGATGATCTGCCCACATCTCAGCAACTCGCGACAGGCTTGGCAGATTACTTGTATCGAACCATGCCTGCGACCGAATGCTTTGAACAATGGCGATTGCTGTTGGGATGCAAAACATGATCACTGGAGTTCTCCGATGAAGATCGCACTGATCATCCCAACGATGGATCGTGGCGGTGCCGAAAAGCAAGTGGTGTTATTGGCTTGTGGGTTGCACCAACGTGGGCATGACGTGCGTGTGTTATTGTTGACTCGCGACGGACCGCGATCCGAAACGCTTCGGCGACATGGTGTGATTGTTGAAGTCATCGGCAAGCGATTCAAAGGCGATGTGACGGCGCTTTGGCGTTTGCGACGTTCTTTGCACGAATTTCAGCCGGATGTGGTGCATACGTTCTTGTTTGCCGCGAACAGTTTCGGACGTTTGGCCGCCGTTATGGCCGAGGTGCCCGTTGTGATGGCGAGCGAGCGTTGCATTGATGTGTGGAAGCAGAGCTGGCAATTTTGGATTGATCGCAGACTGCAATCGGTCTCGCACGCCATCACGACAAACTCGATCGGTGTGGTCGATTTCCTGATCGAACATGGCATTGAACAAGACAAAATCAAGATCATTCACAACGGTATTGATCCAGTGCGTTGCGGTGATGGCGATGCGCGTGACGTTATCTCGCGTGCCGACGCGGCAGCACAATTGAATGTTGATCCGTCGCGTGTTTGGTTGGTTGCGGTCGGAAGACTGTGGCCACAAAAACGAGTTCGCGATTTGATCTGGGCCGCGGAATTGCTGGGGACGCTTCGCGAGAATACGACGTTGATTGTGATTGGCGACGGCCCGCAACGCGACGAATTGCTGCGCCACCGCGATGCTGTCTCACGCGTTGATTACACGCGATTTGTCGGTTGGCGTGACAACGTGCGGGCATTGCTACCTCACGCCGCGGCATTTTGGTTGGCAAGCAGCGAAGAAGGACAGAGCAATGCGTTGATCGAAGCAATGCAGATGGGCGTGCCCGTGATCGCATCGGATATTCCGGGCAATCGAGAATTGATCGACGACGGCAAGACGGGTTGGCTATTCCCACTGGGCGATGAAGCCGCGCTGGCCCGAGTGACCAATATGATCTTGGATGATCCCGAAACGTCGCAGCGAGTGGCATCGGCAGCACAGCAACGAATCAACGCTGAATTTTCCGTTGACGAAATGGTAGGGCGTCATGTCGATCTTTATGTCAGTGCTTTGCAACGGTCTGGCGAGACGTCGTGATGGAATCGTTGCTGCCGGCGATTCGCGACTTGTTACCGGAAGCCGCCGAAATTGAATCTGAATCGGCGATTGGTGGCAGTTCATTCAGTTCGACATCGCGACTCCGAATTCGAAATCAAGATGGTTCCCATCGTCGTGTTTTCTTGAAGGCAGGCCATCTCGATCAGCGGCTCGCGTTTGTCTGCGAGCGACGTGGGCTCGAGTTGCTATCTCAATCCCAAACAATCGCGACTGCGGTGCCGATTGGTGTCACAACATCACAGGATCGCGCGATCTTCCTGGCGGAACTCATTGAGACAGGGCAGCGTGACGCGCAGTTCTATGATCGATTTGGGCACGACTTGGCGTGTTTGCATTGTTCGACCAAGGGCACGCACATTGGTCTAGACCACGATAATTTTCTGGGCGTCGCTCCGCAATTGAACACCGCAAAGTCAAGTTGGTTGGATTTTGTGGCCGAATGTCGACTTGGTCACCAAATTCGTCTCGGTCGGCAAAATCGCGTTTTGAGTGCTCAACTGCAACGCGATGTTGAATCGATCATTGATCGTTTGCCCGACCTGCTAGCCGGCCGCGAGGATGTGACGTCGTTGCTGCATGGTGATTTGTGGAGCGGGAATCTGATGTGCGATTCGAAACAGCGGCCCGTCATCCTTGATCCGGCCGTGTACTACGGATGTCGAGAAGCAGAATGGGGCATGATCAAATTGTTTGGCGGATGCCCGCCATCGTCGCTGGCGGCGTATCAGTCGGTCTGGCCGTTTCCCGATGGATGGCAGCGTCGCGTCGACGTGTACGTTCTGGTTCACCTGCTCAATCACCTCAACATTTTTGGCGTCAGCTATGCGGATCAGTGCCAAGATGTGGCTCGAAGCCTCCTTTCCGCCTAGGCAAGGTTGTTCACCGGGATCGATTGAAGAGATCGATCAATGGTGGAATGAGACGATTTCGTTGCCAGGTCTTCGCGTTGAGCATTTTGAAGCACCGGCCTCTCATTAGCGATCGATCGGTGCGAAACCTTTGACTTCCAAATGGGTTTCATCGCCAGCGTCGGCCGTTCGCGGCGAATCGCTTCCGAACCAACCCTTCTCATGAGGCTTTCGATGACTTTTTCCCTGTATGGGCGTGCCGGCCGCGTCGGTGTCGTTCTGTTTGCTGCGTTGTGCCTGTCTTCGTTATCAGTTGCGCAGGATGGCGAACGTCGCGGCGGGCGTGAGGGTGGATTTGGCGGAGCCCGCGGCGGCGGAGGTTTTGGTGGAGGTCGTTTCGGTGGCGGTGATTTCAACGGTGGCCGTGGCGGACGGTTCCCGGGCGGTGCTGGTGGTGCTGGCGGAGGTGATCCGATGATGTCGTTGCTCCGCAATGGCGCCGTTCGCGAGGAAATTGGTCTGGACGAGGAGCAAGAATCGGCGCTGCGGAACCTTTCGGAGTCTCAAACGCGGCCGGAAAGGCCTGATTTTGATTTTGAGAATGCAACTGATGATGAGCGGCGGGCTTTTTTCGAAGAAATGCGAGCCAAGTTGGCTGAACGGGCCGAGGCCATGAAGATGGATCTCGAGGTGATTTTGTTGCCCGAGCAAATTGAGCGGCTAGAAGAATTGTCGATTCAGGCTCGCGGCCTGATGGCCCTCTCAGATCCATCGGTTGCCGAACGTCTGAATTTGACTGAGGCTCAGCAGGAGGAAATGCGAACGGTCCGCGATGAAGCTTCGAACGAAATGCGAACTCAGATGCGGGAGTTGTTCACTTCGGGCGATCGAGAGGGAATTCGCGAGAAGGTGGAATCGATGCGAGCGGAAATCGAAACGAAGGTTCTCAACGTCTTGACGACAGAGCAGCAGCAATCCTTTGAAGCCATGAAGGGCGAGCCGTTTGATAAGGCCGCGCTAAATGTGGGTGGGCGTGGCGGACCGGGTGGAGCCGGCGGTCGTGGTGATGCTCGCGGTGGCCGTGGAGGCGGTCGCCCCGGTGGAGCTCGTGGAAATCGCGGCGGTGGCTTTGGCGGTCGCGGCGGTCAGGGTCAAGGTGAGGGCGGCCGCGGTGGTGGACGTCGACCTGATAGCGACGTCTGATGACTGCGGTGTCGCGGTCGGTGTTTCGTTTGCCGCGGACGTTTTAGCTGCTCGATATGGGAAAGTTCGACGGATTCGGAGGTCCGTCGTACGTCAGCTGCGGGTATTAGGCTGCTCGACGATGCTGTTCGATTCGTCGGCGAACTTCGGCGTGCGGGCCTTGCTCAAGCTCGCTCGCGTATGAGTACCACGCTCGCTGATCGATGGCGTCGAGGATGTTTTCGGCAATCGTTACGGCTCGGGCACCCGCAGCGCCCGAAACGATCGGCTGCGATGACGATTGAATGCTCACGACGAAATCATGAAGTTCGTCCAAGATGGCATTTCGCGGCTCCAGCGACGCGGTCGCAACTGGCAGATGCTCTTCAAACAGCGTGTCACCGTAGGAAAGTGGGTTGTCAGTTTCCTGATTCAATTCGAAGGAACGATTCAGAATGGATTGGCTTGTCGCGACGGTGGTCAATGACGGTGTGCCAAAGTCGATCTGAGCGAAACCCGCTGGGCTGGCCAGCATCATGTCTCGCGCGGGCGTTGGGCTGATGCGTGATGCTTTTAGATTTGCGATCAGACCACATTCAAATTCCAATCGAGCCTCCGCAATGTCCTCATGTTTGGAGACCACCGAAACGCCGCTGGCGGCGATGGATTTGACGGGCGATTCGGTCAGCGACAGCACGAGGTCGAGATCATGGATCATCAGATCCATCACGACGCCAACATCCAAACAGCGACCTGGAAATCGAGAGGCGCGTGTTGCTTCGGCGTATTTGACATCGACACCAAATTCGCCAAGCGCAGTGAAGGCTGGATTGAAGCGTTCCACATGACCGACTTGTAGCACGACGTTGCGGGTTCGTGCTCTCAACGCGAGTCGAGTGGCATCGTCGGCGGTGGCCGCGAGCGGCTTTTCGACCAAAACATGTTTGCCAGCTTGAATGAGCGTGGTCGCGATGGATGGGTGGCATCCGGTCGGTGCGGCGACGACGGCGGCGTCGATCTGGTCAAGACATGATGAGACATCTTGAAAGGCAAGGACGTCATGCTCGCTTGCGACGGCTTGGCAGGCATCCTCATTCACATCACAGACGGCGACCAATTTGGCACCGGCGACCTGCGATAAAAGACGGGCATGAATGCGACCGAGATGACCTGTGCCGATCACAGCGACACGGATGGGAGATTCTTGATCCGACACCACCGAGAATCCGGCGATCGTTGGCTTTGACTCGGACATGATTAGGCGGCTTTCCTACGGCGATCACGACCGCGACCGGACCGGCCACCAACGGTGTGATCTAAGCAATCAAACAAGTGTCGTAGCACGGGACGAATGGGGCCGACGGCGAACAAGGCGTCTCGGGCTTTTTCGATGCCGATCTTCTGGCGAAATACCAGCTTGAACGCGCGACTGAGCACAGCGATATCGTCTTCGCTGTATTTATGACGTTTGAGCCCGACTGTGTTGACGCACCGCGGACGCGCGTCGTACCCCTCAACGATCATGTAAGGCGGCACATCACGGACGATTCGGCTCATCGCCCCAACGAATGACAATCGACCCACGGACGCAAACTGATGAATGCCGGCTCCGCCCGCGATCGTCACGTCATCGTCAATGTAGACGTGACCGGCGATCATGCAGTTGTTTGCCATCACAATGCGACTGCCGACTCTCGCGTCATGGCCGATGTGGGTTCCGGTCATGAAGTAGTTTTGATCACCGACGCTTGTGATGCCTTCTTCTTTCTCGCTGGCGCGGTTGATCGTCACTTGTTCGCGAAGGACATTGCCATTGCCGATTTCGACGCGTGTTGGGGTGTTGCGGTAGCTCACATCTTGAGGATGCGAACCGATCGAGACGTGCGAAAAGATTTGGTTATCACTGCCGATCTGAGTCACGCCCTGCACCGTCACGTGATCTTCGATCCGGGTCCGGTCACCAATCCGAACATCGGGACCGACGACGCAGAAATGACCGATTCGGACATCGCTGCCCAATTTTGCTTTGGGATCGACGACGGCGGACGGGGCGATTTGTACGCTCATGTGGGCATATCCAGGAAAGAATGAATGACGGCAAAACGCCCGTGGTCGGAGCAGGCAAAAAGCTGCGGGACAACGACCATTGGTGGGATTTGCCCAGGCATCATGATGCCGCTCGACGTGATTGTGCGGGCCAGAATTGGGAGGGATGGTTGAGGGGTTCAGGCGTTTGTTGGCCCGTTGCGATTTGACGTTGCAACTCCGCTGCCATCATCGCATTTAACTGGTGGCCGCCACGAACGGAAGAGAACTTGCCGATCAGGTCGACGCCCAGCAACGCCAAGTCGCCAATCAAGTCGAGCGTTTTGTGTCGTGCGCATTCGTTGCGGAATCGAAATTCATTGTCGATTGGCCCGTTCTCTCCGATGACCAACAGGTCGCGAGGCGTCACGTGCGACGCGGCCCCGCTGGCACGCAGCTGTTCGGCCTGTGACCAGGTCACAAACGTTCGAGCCGATGACACATGACGGACAAAACGGTTGGGTGTTAGCGAAACCGAAAATGACTGCGGCCGGATGGTTGCCTCATCGCCGTAGTCAAGTTGGTACTCG
>JBCCJB010000202.1:0-7761 GCA_039028015.1 Planctomycetota bacterium | reverse complement strand
TGCAGTGTCCACATCACCGGATCGATGCACGAAAAACCAAAGGCACGCGGCATCAGGGTTAAGTTCGCCAAGAATTGGCCTGACGTGACCGGTTGCTCTGAAAGCGGCGCCATCGAGCAAATCCAAACGTTCGCCAGCACGACAATCAAAAATAACGGAACGATTCGAATCAACCGTGCCATCAAGAAATCGATTCTTCGTCCGCGACGCATCAACGACATCGAATTAACGAAGCCACTGAGGATAAAGAACAACTCGACGCCGTAAGCCCCAAACGGCCACTTCCCGCCCAGCGGCGATGAGAACCCGTACTTTTCTGAGTACACGTGAGTGAAATGGAACAAGATCAAATTGATTGCCGCCATCGCACGCAGCGCGTCGAGTTCCAAGATTCGCCGGTGCGTCGACGGGCTCAACGTGTCATGACCGGGTACTAATTCGACGACGTCAGCATTCGTAGCGCGGGAGCAATTCGACATCGGCAACCTCGGTTGATGCAGAGACTTCACAGGTGGGAAATCCAAGCGATGAAGTGTAGATCCCGCGACAGCTTCTGCAGCTGTGCCGGCTTGATTGAATTGACATCATGCATGAATTCGGTCCGCTCGAATCAATCAATTGTGATGAACAATTCGACCGGCTTTTGACGACGATGCCACGCATCGACAGCTAGACCACGTGTGACGCTCGCGCTGAAAAGAGCGTGCTGATTTCGAAAGATTTTGACCGCATCACGTCGAATCGTCCGGTCTTTCGCAACCGCATGGCTTTCGCAACACTGATCGGTATGAAATACGCTTTGATCATTCCTGACGGCTGCGCCGACGAAGCCATCGACGCATTGGGAGGTCGCACGCCGTTGGAAGCCGCTTCATTGCCGAATATGGATGCGGTTGCGACAGCCGGTCAGTCGGCGATGACTGACAACACACCACTCGCGTTTCCCGCCGGCAGCGAAATCGCAAACTTATGTCTGCTGGGATACGATCCTAACGTTTGTTTTACCGGTCGCGCGGCGCTCGAAGCCGCTGCCTCCGGCATCACGCTGGGCCCGTTTGATTGTGCCGTTCGTTGCAATGTCGTCACCATCAAGGATCAAACCATGATGGACTTCACCGCGGGTCATATTGCCACCGATGAAGCTGCCTCGATTCTGCAATCGCTCAACGAGTCACTATTGAATCCGTCGTCGGACGTCGTGCCACCTTCGGTTGCCCAGCGACTCGAGTTTGTGCCCGGTGTCAGTTATCGCCACCTGCTGATTTATCGCGGCGACGAACGTCACCCGTCTCCGTGGACACCATCGACCCGCAGCACGGCACCGCATGATTTGACCGATCTCCACGTGACCGATGATTTCCCACGCGGTCCGGGAAGTGATCTGTTGGTGGCGTTAATGTCCGCCTCCGCGGATGTCATCGCATCTCACCCGATCAATCAGGCACGTCGCTCGGCCGGTAAAGAGTCCGCCACACACGTTTGGCTTTGGAGCACGGGAGGAGCACCACGACTCGACACGTTCAAGCATCGTTACGGAATTGACGGCGTCATGATCACGGCCGTCGATTTGCTTCGTGGCATCGGAGCACTTGCTGGTTTGACTCGCGTGGAAGTTGAAGGTGCGACCGGCTATTTGGACACCAATTATGCCGGCAAAGGTCAGGCCGCCGTTGATGCTCTCGACGAGGCGGACTTTGTGTGCGTCCATATTGAAGCTCCCGATGAAGCATCCCATGAAGGCCGTCCCGATGCCAAGATCGAAGCCTTAGAAGCCATCGACACGCACATCGTCGGCCCGGTCTGGCAAAAGCTGCAGACGTTCGCTGAGCATCGCATGCTGATCTTGCCCGATCATCCTACATTCTGCCGCACCAAGAAACACACGCATGGCCCGGTCCCATTGATCATGGCGGGTACCGGGATCTCCACCGATGCTCAAACGCAATACAACGAACACACGGCCGCTGCTGCGTGCCGGATTTACGATCCCGGTTGGTCGATGATGCCTGAGTTTATCGGTGTTGATTCACGTGTTTCCACTTCATGACGTTGCCTGCTTTGTGACGCGACCTGATACATGTCATTGATTGTTCAAAAATTTGGCGGCACCTCGGTCGCCGACCCCGAGAAAATTCGCGCTGCCGCACGTCGCGCGATTCGTGCTCAACAGTCGGGGCATCGTGTTGTTATGGTTGTTAGCGCCATGGGCAAGAACACCGACACGCTGCTCCAACTGGCATCGCAGGTCGCCGGTGATCCGCCAGCGCGAGAGATGGACATGCTTCTGTCGACCGGGGAACAGGTCAGCGTCGCCCTGGTCGCAATGGCGATTGATGATATGGGACACAAAGCTGTCAGCCTCACCGGCGGTCAGATCGGGATGAAAACTGACAACAGTTTCAGCAAAGCGCGCATTCAATCCATCGACACGCGCCGTATCGAACAATTGCTCGATGAGGGCCACATCGTCGTGGCGGCTGGTTTCCAGGGGATCGATGACGATCGCAACATCACCACATTGGGCCGTGGCGGCAGCGACACCACCGCCGTTGCGTTGGCCGCGGTGCTGCGGGCAAATGCTTGCGAGATCAACACAGACGTCGATGGGGTCTACACCACCGATCCCCGATTGCTTCCCGAAGCACGTCGCGTCGACGTGATCAGTTACGACGAGATGCTAGAACTCGCTTCGCTAGGAGCCGGTGTGATGCATTCTCGCAGCATCGAATTTGCCAAGAAATTTGCCGTGCCAATTCATGTTCGCAGTAGCTTTTCCGACATCGATGGAACCATGATTGTCGCGCAGCACGAATCGGAATCCAGCAGCGTGAGTGGTGCCGCGCTGACACGCGATGAAGCGCGTGTGACGGTCCTTGGCGTGCCCGATGTCCCAGGTATCAGCCAACACGTGTTCGCTGCGATTGCTGCGGAAAAGGTGGCTGTTGACATGGTGGTTCAGAATGTCGGTGACGCCGGCAAAGCCGATGTGTCGTTCACCGTGGCTCAGGCTGAGCTTCCCGCCACGCTTCGCGCGATTGAATCCATTTTGGAATCAACCGGTGCCGACGGCGTGACCCATGATGATCAGGTCAGCAAGGTGAGCGTCGTCGGTCTGGGCATGGCGCATCAAACCGCCGTGGCGGCATCAATGTTTCGCGCCCTCGCCGATGCGAAGGTCAACATTCACATGATCACGACCAGCGAGATCAAGATCTCGGCGCTGGTTCCTCGAGAGCAAGCCGCGGTGGCGCTGCGTGCCGTTCATGAAGCGTTTGAGCTGCACGCCCGTCCCAAGGATGCCAAGACATGGAACGAAATCCAGGCCATGCAAACACCGGAAACCACTCTTTCCGATGTCGTCCAGCGATTGCAAAACGATGCGCTGGAGGCGTTAACGCTGACCGGTGTTAGTTGCGTTGCTGAACAAGCACGCGTGACGCTCGATGGTGTGCCCGATCGGGCCGGTATCGCAGCAGAAGTCTTTGATCAAATCGCAAAGGCCGGTATTTTCGTCGACATGATTGTGCAAGGCTACGATGGTGAGGACGGTCAAACCAGCATCAGCTTCACCATTAATGCCGATGACCTCACGCCCAGCCTCAACGTCGCACAATCAATCTGCGATTCGCACGCCATGCGTGGGGTTCGACACGCCGGAGGCATCACCAAGCTGTCGGTCAGCGGGATCGGCCTGCGAAGTCACACACAAGTCGGCACGATTTTGTTCGATCGACTCGCCGCGGCGGACATCAACGTGCAAATGATCGCCACGAGCGAGTTGCAAGTGAACGTGGTCATCGATTCAGGGCACGCCGAGTCTGCCATGCGTTTGCTCAAGGATGCTTTTGCCGAAGCATTGGATTGAATTCGCCCGCAAAATTGGAAAAAACCTACCCGCGTCGCTGCGGAGATGCCGAAACAATCCATAACACCGTTCCAATCGGCTTGTGCCGCCAGCGGTGGGTTTGACCCGAAATCACCGCCGATTTCACCGTAGGAAAGGGTGAAAGTCGTGGCACTCGCAAGACTGTAGGGAGGCATTTCCATGCGACGCAGATACCTTGGACTCGCATTGGCCGCGATGGCCACCGTGAGCACCAACCCGCTCGGACCCATGTCGCTGGAGCCCGGACAGGCCCTGGGCGGCGACCGTGAAATCGCCGAAGCCATCATCGCAAAGCTGAAAGCGGATCGTGACAGCGGCGACCTCAAAGACTTCAACCTCGACATGAAAGTCGATCAGGGTGTCGTGCTTTTCCGGGGCCAAGTCGCCGGTGAAGCCCAACGCGATCTGGTCCTTGCCGCTTCCACGGGTGTGGACGGAGTCCAGGACGTCGTCAACGAGTTGACACTCTCAGATTCGGAAATGGCGACGGCGCTTGCCTCCGAGCCAGTTGACTTCGATGCGTCTTCTGAGCAATCGGTTGAATCTCAACCCGTTGCCGCCACGACCAAAATCATCAAGCCGCGGGCCCAAGTCTTAGCACCCGCATCGAGGACCGAAGGTGTCGCTGGCAATCAAGCCAACGAGTTTGATTTCAGCCGAGCCCTGTCGCAACTCTCGGTACCGTCACCGAACGCGAACGAGATCGAATCGGTTGATCCGACGTCAACCGCCGAACGCATGGCAGCGGCCCAAGCAGTACCTTCGATTGGTAACAAAGTTGCTGAGCAGGTCGACAACACTGCCGAACCAAACCAACTGGCAGCAAACGAGCCAGCCGCGACGCAGGCTCCCGTGGCACCCGAGTCCAGCGTGACTCGACCAGCCGCGGCATGGGAAACCGACGCGCCCGCCGTTGAGCCTGTCGCGGCCATCGATGACGCGGATATCCCGGATTCCGATGCCGAGCTAACCCGAATGATCGCGGGTGCAATCGGCAAAGCCAAATCGATGGGCCATCTCAAATCATTCGGCGTTGACGTCAACGTTTATGAGGGCATCGTGGAATTGGTCGGCAAGGCTGATTCGGTTGACCATCGCAATCTGATTGGAAAGATCGCCGGCGGTGCTCCGGGTGTTCGTGGTGTTCGCAACCTGATTGAAATCACCACGCCGACTTCGAAGACGTCCAAAGCGGTTTCGGCTCAAACTGTCGCACATCGGACTCCCGCTCCTATGCCCTCGCTTCCAGCGGCGCGACCGATGGCAGCCGCTCGACCCACTGCCCAGCCACTAGTTGATCAGCAGCCTGTCATGGTTCCGCAACCGACAACCGTCAGTCAACCGATGGCACCTGTTGCCTCAATGCCAATGGCACCTTCGCGGATGCCGACGCATTTTGCGAGCTACGGGAATCAGATGATCAATGGCGAAATGGTGGTGCCCGGCAGCATCGTCAATCACGGACCCGTCAGCGGCGGGGAAGTTGCAGGTGCTCCCATGATGGGAACGCCCGTGCCAATGGCTCCCTCGGCTCCCGTTGGTGCCCCGCGATATGATTCTCCGCAGCTGCCCAACTATGCGTGGCCCGGTTACGCCGCCTACCCGAACTACGCGGCGTTGTCCTACCCACAGCAGTACAGCCCGGCGGCATTTCCGTACATTGGGCCGTTCTATCCCTATCCGCAAGTGCCACTCGGATGGCGAAAAGTATCGCTCGAATGGGACGATGGATGGTGGTTCTTGGACTTCACCGATCGTTGATGCGGTTGCGGTGACCGAAAGAGGATCGGTTGACCCGGTCTAACGCAAATGTTGAATTGACTCCCGGCGACTAATCTCGCCGGGAGTTGTCCATTTGGAACACCCCCCTTGCACGATCGGGCTACTTTCCACCACGACAAGCGGTGGGCTATCTGCTATCCTTTTGGTGCAGAGAGAGTCTGACCTCGTTCATTTTCCTTGCTGGCCGTGTGTGCTTGTGACGACCACTTCTCCATCATCAGGACCGTTGCCCGCGAGCGAAGGCACCGATTCGACCGAAGACTTACCCGAATCTTTGGAACGAGTCGCGGTCGCGTTATCGCCTCAGCAACGATTTGAGGAATACCTTCAGAGCAAGGGGCAGCGTCAAACCAAGTCCCGAAAATTCCTTGTTGAGAAAATCTTTGCCCAGCATGCTCATTTTGATGCTGACGAGTTAATCGACAAGTTGCCCCGCAAAGGGCATCCCGACTATGTGAGCTCGGCAACGGTCTATCGAAGCCTGCGGGAATTCGTGGACGCGGGCTTGCTCAACAGCTTTCAGCTGGACGGACGAACCGTTTTCGAATTGGATTACGGCTATCCGCAGCACGACCACCTCTACTGCACTCGGTGCCGAAAACTCATTGAGTTTCGCAGTCCGGACCTGATCGCGATTCGTGATCAAGTTGCCAGTGAGCATGGCTTTCGTGTCACAAGCCACGGTTTGATCGTGCACGGTGTTTGTCGCGACTGTGGACGTCGTCGCAAAAAGCACAAGCAAGACTTGGTTTGAACCAGTCGTCCCGGACGCCCGGAACCTAACCAAGAATGCATGAGCCGAACGCGTTAGCGTCGGGCGGCGCCTGGAAGGGAAGCAATGACTGAGCACAAGGCCGTCGGCGGCTCATAGCTCGCTGACTACCAGTTTTCCATAGGCTTTCAGTCTTCAGCGTCGTACAAGTCTCGAATCTGCTTGAGCATTGCAGCCGCGACGAGTTCGCCCTCAGCAAAATCGCTGAGCTCGGCCTGGTACTGAACCAAGATGCGGCCCGCGATCGGCATTTGATCCCGAGTGCTTGGCGGTGCATCCAGCAATACCAGTCGCGATTGGATCACGAGGTCCAAATAGAAAAAACGCCAGTCAATCGCAATTTCCGTCTCGCTTGCTCCGGGCAACGTGATCGACTCGCGTTCGACATCTTCATACTGGTCGCGAATCGTCTCATCAATTTCGGCAATAACCAATTCGTCCTCTCGCGTGATCGGAAGCGTTTCAAGCGAAAAGAACCCACCACCGGGAATATCGAACGTCAAGCCTTGATCACCCTCGTCATCCTCGCGTGGCAGCAGCGTCCAGTTATCTGGATACAACAGCTTCAGCCCGAAGCCTTCAAAGCTCGCCGGCATCAGGTCTTCACCAACCGTGAATCGTTTGCATGGCTGAATACAGGGGTGCGGCAAAGCATAAAAACAGCCAACATCACGTGGTTCGATCAATCAGTTTTTGTCGCAAAGAATCAGGCACCCTGGCTTTGATCAGCTTGCCACCTTCACGCAGATCGCAACAAACGGCCGTAATACGTCCTGTGGCAATTGGGCGGCCATCATGGGTGATTTCAAAACGGTATGTCAGACTGCTCTCTCCTAAGCGATCGATAAACACCGTCACAAGCAATTCGTCCTCAAACCGGGCTGGGCCGTGAAAATCGCAGCTCACCGATTTGCGTGGCCAAGTCAATCGCTCGACACCGTCGTGAGGCGGCATCACGGACACGTCGATGGATCGCAGGAATTCGTGTTCGACCGATTCCATCATCGGAAAGAAAGCGGAAAAGTGAGTGATGCCCGCCGCGTCGGTATCGCGAAATTCAACACGTCGCGATGCTTCAAAAACGACCTGATCTGGTGAGATCACGCTGTGCGTGCCCTCATCACAACCATGCTCTTCACCTGATTCGCTCGGCTGCGACTCACTCACCCACGTAGGGCAACAACGCCATGTAGCGAGCTCGCTTGATCGCTGCCGTGACGGCATGCTGACTAGCGGCAGTGCAACCCGATTTTCGCCGTCCCATGATCCGACCCTGCCTATTCACCATCTTGCCCAACAATTCGACGTCCTTGTAATCGAC
>JBCCJB010000201.1:0-7763 GCA_039028015.1 Planctomycetota bacterium | reverse complement strand
GTGGTACGAGCGGGTCGCCGTTGATATCCCGCAGTGCCGTCACATTGTCAGCGGCAGTCGCACCAATGGCGTCGTAACCGGCAATTTCAATCCGGTACTGATCGTCGGGTAATGGATTGTTGAATCGCGCGACCACAACGCGGTCACCCGCTTCATCGTCGGCAAATCCTAAGAACCCGGGCTGCACAAAATACGCATCGTCATCACCAAACGTCCCATCGCCACCCGCACCTTCGATGCGAATCCCCGAAAGCGTCGATGGATCAAGTGACGTTTGCCCATCAAATCGAAACGTCAGCTCACGCGGTGACGTGGTGAGCCGATTCTCAGTCACTGTTCGGTTGATCTGAATCTGATCACCCGAACCGGCTTCAACACTAATCAAGCGAGGCCCACTGATGATCTCCGCGGCAAGCAACTCACGCTTATCAAGCGTTTGATGCTGCAGCTTGCGTTGCTGTCGCTGTTCGCTGCCCAGCGTCGACTTCGACCGACTCGCACGCCGTGAATGCTGAGAGGAATTGGAATGTCGTTTGGCGAATTTGGAGCGACCAACACGCGTCAATGGAGTGTTTCGTCGTTGGGTCATAGTGACCAGAGCCTTACGGGGTAAAACAAATCAGTGGGGAATCTTCAGTATCTTCTAACGCTGCCACGGCAGGAGTCATCAATGACGAGGGCAGCATCGCTTCACTTCATTCCAAGTCGAAAAACAAATCATCAATGGCTTCATCAACCGCGCCCAAGTAGCTCTCGCCTTGAGACTCGCTCGTTGCCGTCATGTCGGCGACAGCGATCAAACGATCGGCAGCCGCTTGTGCCGTGCCAACGGTCTTGATCTCGACACCAAGACCTAGGATCGAGTCGATTGCCGTGATTGGATTAGTTGATGAGGTGTCACGCTCGCTGGTACCCGCTTGGGTATTGGCGACATTGACCACTCCCAGATTAGCGGCTCCGGCCGATGCGTGGGCCGTTGTCGCACTTGATCGAGCCATTAATCCGTGGGCATTAACAGCCGTATCGATCGGATCGGTAAGCACGGACAATGACCGCGTCACACTCGCATCATCAAAGATCGGTTCCGCCACGGCATTGGTCACACCACCATTGGCACGGCGGTTCAGCTCATTAATGACCTGCAGCGCGTCGAGTGATGACACGCGGCCATCGCCATTGACATCCAAATAGTCCGGTGGTGGTGTTCCAATCTCGGACACCGAGAACTGATCCACATCGGGATTTTCCGGATCAAAGATAAAGCTCGCATCAACGATGTTGAGATAGTTGATGACACGCAGGGCATCGAGTGCCGTTACAAAGCGATCGTCGGTGACATCAAACCGACTGACCGGATTTTGGTACTCACTGCGAGCAAACACAATCGTGACATCGATTGGCTGACTGAGCCGACCCGTGTTGTCTCGCAATCGGTATGTGAACGTGTCAGTTTGACCAATCAAGTCCAACGGATTGCTATCGTTGGTCGTGTACGTGAATCGGCCGTCGGGTTGCGCGACCACGACACCAAAATTGCCTTGCGTGATCGAACCCGGCACAACTTCAAACGAAGATCCCTCATCCGGATCAAAACCAAATCGCGTCAAGCCTAACGACGGTTCATCGATCGTGATCGAACCGCCCACCGGGACGTTGAACGTGGGCGTCACCGGCTGATTGGTAAGCGGATCGAGTCGCAAACGAGGCGCATCGCCGATGGGCAACAACGTGTAGGTGAACGTGAAACTGTTCAGGAATTCGCCATCGAATGCGGAAACCTCGATCACGGTATCGCCGAATTGATCCGGCTGCGGCGTCACGCTGAACACATCGCCAACGATTCGGTTGGTGCCCGCTTCCAAACTGTCAATCGATTGAATGATCGGATGCGATGCTAGGTCTTCGTTGGTTGGGTTGAATAAGTTGTCAACGCGAACAATCCGATACTCAAGCGGTTGTGCATTGGGATCACCAAATTCGAGATCCTGGTCACGGAAAACTTGATTCAGATCCAGCGTACCAATGCGGTCTTCATTGAACGTTGTGCTGGAGAAACTTCCGAACACTTCCGGTGCGTCTTGCACGTTCGCAATCTGCACTTGGATCGTTTGATTGATGGTCTCAACACCATCGGTCACGGTCAGCGTGATCTCGCTGTTTCCAAATGCGAATGCTCGCTGCTGCAGCACCAGCTCATTGGCGATGACATCGGCGTTGTAGAACTGAGGATTATTGGACGTGACCTGGTACACGAGATCATCGCCGTCAACATCGGTAAACCAGGCGTCCAAGTTGTAACGCTGGACAGTGTCATTGGTTTTACTCTCAACCAGTGCGATCACGTTGTTGGTCGGGTCATCACCCGTGACGCCATCAAATTCAGGCGCGTTGTTGGTCCCATTGACGTCGATGGTGACCGTTGCCGTGGCAGTGACACTGGGAGAACCGACCTCTTCCACGATGTAGGTGAACGTGTCCAGGCCGCTGAATCCAATCGCGGGCGTGTACGTCAGCACGTTGTCGCTGGTCTGGCTGATTCGTCCGCCGCCGGAGGTGGTCCGGAATGGCTGAATGCTGCCGTTGCTCAGAATGACCGTGAACTGACCCGGTCGCAGACGAACGGGCTGATTGTCGCCAGCAACATTCGGAGGCTCTTCATTATCGTTGGCCAGAATGGGTGCGAGACCACCTTCGGTGAAAGGCGTTGTGATCGGAATCGCAAGCGACGGCTGACCTGTTTCCAAATCATACCGATCGTTACCTAATCTCGGCGGATCGTTGACCGCGTTGATTTGAATGTTGACTGTTCCAAATTCATCCGATGGACGCGACAGGAAGTTCAAATCGGCGTCTCGGTCTTCGATCGTGTAGGTGAACGAATCGACGCCGGTCCCGGTATCGCGATCAACGGGCGGCTGATAAATCAAACTTCGTCCGTCACCAGAAATGGTCACGATGCCACCAAGCGACGTAACAGTCGATTGGTTGATGCTGGTCGGAAGATCGCCGGCACCAAAGACACTACGGAAGACAAGTGTTTGATCCGATTCATTCTCAGGCCCGGGTACAAAGAAAGGATCGATCAACCCCGTGAGCGTTTCTCCATCAATGACCAGCGTTTCTGCCGACAAGATGACTCGACCTTCATTGAGAATCGTGGGGTCGGTCAAACTCGTCGCGTTGTCTTCAAAAATGGTTCGATTGACGATCACCTGACCACCTGGCACATCGTCGCGACGCTCGGGTGCATCATTCACAGGACGGACATCGATCGAAGCGGTCACTCGGCTGGGTGCGACCAAGCCGGTGTCGACGTCTTGAACACGGACCGAAAAGGATACCGGCCCATTGAAATCGGTCGCCGGTCGGAACTGGAATGTGCCATTTGAATTCACCGTCAATTCACCGACAGGAATCTGTTCAACCTGGCCGTCAACGATGGTGTCGCCACGAACGGTAAGCGTCCGCGTTCCCACATCACCGTCGAAGATCTGCAGGTCGCCGTTGCCAACCAGCCCGACCAACAGCCCGTCATCAATCGGTCCTGATACGGAGGTTCCGTCTTCGTCGCCCGCGTCCAACAGGCTGTCTTCGAAAACGCTATAGCTACGCGTTGTACCGGAGGCCACTTGAGGCACCTGGGTTGGCATCGACCCGGTCACGCTAACTAGGTAATCCTCGACTTCACCAGACAAAGCCAATCCGGTTGGCGACCCGGTTCCACTGGTTGAAACGCGGAAACGAGCGTACGTGTCCCCATTGGTATCCGGTGCCGTATCGGGAACGGTTATGAAGAACGTTCGAATTTCAGATTCACCCTCGGCAATCGCGAATCGTGCTGCTGCCGCGATGTCCGCAGGGGTGAAGATTGCGGTCTCTAACTCATCGGGCTTGAGTAGTCCGATGATCGTGGCATTGGCCTGCGTCAACAGCGATTCATCGCCGCTAATGATTAGCTCGCCGGGATCATCCCAATCACCGTCGGCATTAAAATCGATCCATGCTTCAAGGAAGCCGGTACCCGAAAGCTCAACATCGATGGGTGTCCAAACACCACGATCAAAGATGCCCACTGGGTTTCGTTCGCTGCTGAACCGCACACCATCTTCATCATCACCGCTTAATTCAACGATCAAATTGCCGTCGGCATTCATTTGCGGCGGCAACACGTTGCCTTCGAGCTGGTCGGCGGCTTGAGCTTCTTGGATCGCTTGCGTCAACGCAGCCGCGATATCCGCAACCGGCACATCATCACTTTGCTGTGCATCGGGCAGTGAGATCGCAAAATTGTCTTCATCGAACAGTCCGTCCGTGTCGACTTCCAGGATCGCCGAACGAATACCAGTCGTGATCGTGATTGTGTCACCATCGCGGGCACGAATCGCTTGGTTGCCATCGATGGGAGGAATGATCTCAATGGCAACACTTCCGGCAAACAGATCATCATCGGCCAATTGGAATAGTGGTCGAACACCGTCGGGCAATGGGCTTAATTCCACTCCGATCGTCAAATCGTCTCCGTCGGCCGTGATCACGGCCAACGCGTCGGGTTCGCCATCGATCGAAGAACCCAAGAACGGACCATTATCGCTAACGACATGGCGAGCACCATCGGCCGACAAACGCGTTGGATAACGACCCGCGACGCTGCCCACGGGGTCAGGTGCGTCGCCAAAATCAAATCCAATGCCAGGCAGCAAGAAAGTGAACTGGGTGGTCAGGTCATCGCGATTGGGCGACAAATCGTTGCCCGCCAAATCCTTGATGGCAGGCAGGAAGTAATTCGTGATCGGCCCTTCGATGATCGCCGCATTCTCGATAAAGAACTCCGCTCCACCGCGATCTTCACCCACCAGCGTCGTCGACAAACCCTGAAGGCGTGCCAACTGATCCAAGATGCGTTGCTTGATCGCTTCGGCAGTGTCACCAGCCGAGACGCGGATCGCATTGGCACCTCCAGGAACACCCTCAATGTTGAGCGTTGGTGCTAACGAAACGTCAATTTGTGTGCCCGCGATATCGCCCAAGCGAACACCGCCGTCGGACTCACCGCTTTCGTCAACAGTCGCTTCAGGTGACAGCCTCAAACCAAGCAGATTGGTTTGAATCGCACTAGCAAGCGTTTCCGCAATCTCACCAGGCGAGTTGCTAGACTGGAAGCTGACCTGCACGTTGCCCTGGGCGACGCCATCGCCAATGTCAACGTTTTCAAACTCGTAAGAAACCTCGATATCGCCTTGGCGAATCGTGATGACTTCGCCATCCGAGACGATTCCGCGGAAAATCGTGATCGATGTGGCACCAGGGAACGCTGCAATGCCCGTGTTGGCCACGCGATCTCGATCGATACGACCCAATTCGACTTGATCTTCATTGACGACCGTGGCAGTGATGCCCGGGAGCCCGGCCGTGTTAATCACCAATGCCAAATTGGCCGCCAAATCTTCGGCGCTGTCGGCACTGTCGTAGTCGACAACAATCGCACCGGCGAGCGGCGGAAGGTTGCTTAGCGGTAGGATGAATTGGAACACCGTTTCATTGCCCAAGTCATCGGTCACGGTCAACACACTGCCGTTGATAATGCTGAATCCACCCAAGTCCGGCATATCAAGCACGAGAGGACCGAACACCTGAATCGTCGAACCAGCCGTCACCGTTGGGTCGCCACGAACCTCCAGTGAGCTGTTGGGCGTGACCGTAACGGTCAATTCCGCATCGGCATTGGCGTCAATTTCAATCGGACCATTGACGATGAATTGCGAACCCGCCTCCAGTCCAACCACTTGATCCGCAGCATCGGTGTTGAGGACTTCTACAACACGAGCGGACAAGGTGTCGGCCGAGTCACTTAACGTGAATGGAACGGCGATGTGATCTGGATCAGTCTCGCCGTCGCTATCGAATTCCAACGTTGCGCGTCGAACAAACTGAGCTTCATTATTAAGCACGATGCCGGCGGCGCCCGACTGAACCGTTGGAGCTGTCGCGGTACCGGCACGGTCAAGGAAAACAAATTGGTCTTGAGCGACCGGTGTGTAGCCCAGATCAATCGCACCTGCCGGATCATTCTGAGCCGCATCAATTTCAGCAGCGATCAATCGTGCAAGGGTGATCGCATCCACAATTTGCAGAATGGAATCACCATTTTCTGGCGTGATCACTTCCGTGATATCGAGCAAGCGACGGTCACCGATTTGCTCGCGTGGTTCTTCCGAGGCGAACAGCTCGATACGGATCAGATCACCACTGACGTTTTGAATCGTCAGTATCTCGCCATCGACCAAGCCTCCGGAAATCGCGACGGGCTGTTCGGTCGGAAACGACGTTAGGATTTCAATGGCTGGCGAAGCGGCTTCGGGAGCCTGCGCGATCTGAATGGTATCGCCATCTTGGACCGGTCGAGCGACGGCGACGACCTGAATCGGCCCTGAATTGACCTCAGCCGAACCATCGATTGGCAAATTGAGGAATAGATTTTGGCCAGATAGCGATGGCACCAAACGCAAGCTGGAACCGGCAAGCGCGGTCGACGTCGCATTAGCAACTTCCAAACCGGACAATGCTCCGTCGGCGATGTCCAAAACACCCGGGATGGCGTTGGGATTGTTCAGCACACCATCGGCATCACCTCCGATAAAGCTGTATTCAAAGATGACCGTTTCGATGCCATTGGAAATGGTGAACTGGTTTCCATCTTCAATGGCTCCCGCGGCGGTGCCACCCTCGGGAATTCGCAATGCCAACGTCCGCACATTGGGCATCAATCGACTGCTTGCCGTGTTGATTCGGGCTCCCGTTTCCGCAGCCACGGCCACCCGATCAGAACGACCGTTGGCATCCCCATCAATGACGACCGGCGATGCTTCTACCGACAAACCCGATGCGTTAATTGCAGCGGCCAAACGTGTCACGATCTGGTCGCGGAAGTCGGCCAAAACATCTGGATTGCTCGTTTCGGGCTCCGCATCAAGTCCGATAACGGGTACCGCACCCAGTTGAGACGCAGCACCTCCAGCGGCGAACGCAAACGTCCGTTCGAGCGTTTGCTGATTAGGTCGTGGAACCGACATGATGAAATCAATGCCACGCAAGTTGGCATCGAACGCGCCGCCTGAATCAGGCAAATCGAATCGCAAGGTGTCGCCATTCTCAATGACGACGCCGTCGGTATCACCGGTAATCGTCTCCGAGGTAATGGTGGCCCCACCGCGTGCCTCGACCACGATCTGATCACCCACCACGGCAACGGATGCCGCAAGACCCGAGCCTGTGATCGCGTCGCTGATATCGCTAACAAACTCGGCGACCAACGCGTCAAATTCAGAAGGAATCGACGGCGCGGCGACCGCGGGCGTGTTGATGAAAATTTCATCCGACAGCGTGAAGCCATCTCGATCAAACTCAAAGGTCAATTGACGACCCTGTGAATCAATGATCTGGAACACGTCGCCATCACGCAGCGCGTTGCCATCTCCGCTCGGCACCGTCAGAGATAGTGTTTCAGGCAAGAAAAGCTGGAAGCCAGACTCAAACTCAAAGACAACCGTGCCGCCGTCGCTATCGGTGACGCGAAGTTGATCACCGTCATTGATTTGGGTCGGCGACGGGGCAACCAGAACGCTGCGATCACGATTGTTGAGCGATACTCGATAGGACGACTGGTCATCCCAAACGCCGGAAAGAGGCGTCAGCGTGATCAAGTTGGCCGTGGAGTCATAGCTGAACGTGTAATCGACTCCTTCTTCCAACAGCACATCGTTTTC
>JBCCJB010000200.1:0-7824 GCA_039028015.1 Planctomycetota bacterium | reverse complement strand
CTCGAGACGTCAAGCGAACAAGCGTTGTCGGCTTTGGCTGGACTTAAAAGCAGAAAGGAAGCCTTGCTGAACAAACGATTGGACCTGATAGAGAAGTTGGAGCAGCTCAATGCCGATGAAGTCGATCTCGGAAAACTGACCTGGGAAGCCGATTTGGCCGAACGAGAGTATTTGTTTGCCGCTCAAAAACGCGACAACGCTAAAATGGTGCGGGATCTTGCTGAGGGCGACGTGAATGAGGTCGCCATCGTTCAAGATGCCACTCTGGGTTTGAAGAAAGTGAAGCCAAAGCGATCGATCTTGTCGGTGCTTGCATGCATGGTGGCCTTCGGGATTGGCCTTTTGCAGGCAATCGTTCGCGGGTTGGTGCTTTCTCCGACGGTCCCTGACGACGCTCGAGCTCGGAATCGTGCGTCGAGATCGGCTGCGAGCGAGAGTCGCGCCGTTCGACAGCGTCGCTTTGATATGCCGCACAAGCGGGCGATCGAAGACCAAGTTTTCGAAGAGACGAGTCTTGCGCGGCGTAGCGACCCCGCATCGGATCGGCTTGCGGGTCAATCAAGACAGGATGTTCGGCAGACTGCGGCATTGCCGACCGATAATCATCAAGCGGGTTTGGTCCCGTCCGATGAAGTCGGCAGTGAGAACGCCTCCGCGGCAACTGGGTTGCCGCGATGATTAGCTCGGGATTGACTCGCCACGCGAGTTGATCAGCGACGGGTGTCGGTAGTCGGGCTTGCCGCCATTTCGGCCTCGGGACCCTGTTTTGATTCGGTTGGCCAGTTTGCAATCACGAGATCGTGAAAATCCGCGATTCTGCCAATGACCGCTGTGACTTGCTTCTTCAATTGCTGAACCGACTTGGAGTCGATATTTGGAATTGGGTCCGGTGCTGGCAGCAATACAACCTCTTCCGCTTCCTGCTCCGGTGCATCAATTTGATCTAACTTCGCAAGTGCCAGGCGAACTTCTTCCGGAGATGCGTTGGGCAGCGGATCTGGGACCGGCAGCGGATGCGTATCGGCGACTATGGCCTCCGAATCGACCTGGTTTGGTACAACAGCTGACGCAGTGGTCGTGGAGGTTGATGGATAAAGCCGGGCGATCGCATCGCCTGCTGACTTGGCGAGTGATTCCAGTGTCCACGTGGCCAAGCCAACTCGCTCAGCGTAGGTCGACGCCGTCCAAATTGCTTCATCGAGCAGGCAGTAAGGCGATGCGGCGACCTGATGGTCCCATTCGGTGCCCAGGTCATCACCGAGATCGATTTGTTCGTTGGGCGGGATCGACGCGGTGTTGCTTTCTGCAATGGACTGCGATTGCGACTCGGAAATCGCCTCTTCCACTGGGTCGCTGGTGGGTGTGGTATCGGCTTGCGAATCGGCTGTTGCGAAGCAGTAGACTTCCGGCTTGAACGGTACGACAGTCGATAAGGGGTTGGAGAGCCATTTGAGATCGCGAGCTGCAAAATCGTAGGGCCGATACTCCTCTTCGATCGTAACAATCATGGGCGAGCTGCCCATTAAAGGATCGTGCTTGACTTCGGCGACAACACATTGAGGCGGTGTGGTATCGATCTGATCGCTCGAAGGATGAACGTCGACGGGTTCTTCCGATGCAAGATGCGCGAGTGAGTCCACAAGCCATTTCCGATTCAGATCGGCAATATCAATGCCGGGCGGATCGATCATGGTACGGCTGGCCGGCTCCGCGTTAAGCGATTCCGATTCGGTATCAATAGGATCAACGGGCGTCTTGGTGCCTGAGTCTTGGTTTGATGCCAATTTTCCAATCGAGGGAGCGGTTGCTTGGACAACTCTGTTGAGATCCAAGGTCGGTCCCCAGGTCTGGAGATTCGGCATCAGCGGGATACCGAGTTGTGCTGCTGACGTGGTGATCGCGGCGGCAACGATTCGATCGAATTCGGACGAGGTGCGACGCAACGCGCGAGTGGTGTTGACCTGGGATTGTGCATCGGGAGACGCAGTTTCGGCTGCAAGCGTTGCTGCCGGCTCATCGACGTTTTCGATGGAAGGAACTTCAGGGAGTGTTTCGAGTTCGATTGGCTTTGGCGATGGCATGGAGTCGTGCGTGCCGGCGGATTGCAACACAGGCGGCGTCTTCACGCTTTGCGTTGCCTGGCGCAACGCGTTGTCAATCGCGGCTTCGATGCTGGCCGTCGGATCAAAGCGATGGACCAGGATCGCGACGCCGCCGGTTCCAACATTTGATGCCTGTGAGGCAAGATCATCCGCGGCCATTGAGGTGGTCAAACCACCAAACCAAGTCGCTAAAGCCATCGTGCCAGAAAGAAAGCTCGCCAAGGCGCGTCGCCGAATGCGATGACAAGTTCGTTTGCTTGGGATTAGACCGGTATGTGAGGATACAAACATGAATAACGTTCCTTGGAATAATGACGAGTCGATGGCATGACCAACGGTCGCTGCGAAAGCTCGCGCGGACCAGGAATGAAACGATCACGGGTCATCGACTGCGGGCATGCCTCCGAAAGTGCCGCCGTTGCGGAGGCGTGCCTAATTGGGTCGGTGTGTTGGCGGGTAGGTGCGGTGGTGGGGAAGCGGGCATAAAGACTCGCTAAAGTCTGCTTCGGCGAGTTTGACGGTCAGGTCGTCGCGTTTCGCCAGGCAAATTCGACAATTCACAGCGTTCGTTCAGGTCATTCCGGTTGGGCAAACATCATGAAGTCGACTTGGCGAAGGCGTGTCGAACGTTGATCGTGGGTTGGCGTGGTTGGTGATTGAGGCGATGCTGACGGCCTGTCGTTATCCGAACGATCGTCGCGTTGTGTGATTGCCATGTCGTTGGTTGATCCAACTTGTTTGTTTACCTTCGAGGTCCGCATTTTGAGACAGTCGCTCGACTGGACTCGAAGCGGTCTGTCGCTGCCACAGGCGTGCCGCGTTCCCTCGTTTTCCGCTTTGGCGGGAGGTCCGATTTTTGGCGATCTTCGGCTTGCTTGGGCTCCCGAAGGCCTCGGGTTCTCATTGGCTATCGCGGGGAAACGACAGATGCCGTGGTGTCGTGAGACCCGGCTGGATGAAAGTGACGGTTTGCATCTGTGGTTTGACACCCGCAACAGCCCCAACATCCATCGTGCAACGCAGCATTGTCATCGGTTTCTGTTTTTGCCCGCTGGCGGTGGACCACGTCGTGAGAAACCGGTCGCGGTTTGGGTGCCGATCAATCGAGCTCGAGCCAACCCGAAACCCGTTGACCCCAAATCGCTGCTGATTCATGCCGTCCCCAAGCATGATGGTTATGAGATGTCAGGTTTGATTCCCGCCAACGCTTTGACCGGCTATGACCCGCTCGATCAGTCGCGTTTGGGGTTTTATTACCGAATCACCGATCGGGAACGCGGCGATCAATCACTTTCGCTTTCCACGGACTTTCCTGTCGAGGAAGACCCCTCGTTGTGGGGCAGGGCGTCGCTGCTGCAGGTCGGCTGATCCCCGGGAAACTGTTGGTGGAGATTCTCCCAAAATCGCCCAATTGCGGCTTCGATACGTTAAACTGAGCCGGTCGGGCGAGGCGGAACGACCCCCAGTTCTGGTGTGATCGATCCTCACGACGATTTTGATTGATCTGATCGATTTATTTGGTCTCTGAACAGGTTGCTTCCGAATGATTTGGATTTCTCGCCGCACGTCGTCGGTGCGTCGTCGTCGCTCTCAGTCCACACGACCCTTGTCGATCCAGGCCATGGAAGCCCGCCGCATGTTGGTGGCGGAGATCGAACCCAACGACACCGTCGCAACGGCCACACAGATTCAAGCCGGCGACTTAGCCGAAGGCACGCTCGCCGACGCCGCAGACGTTGATCACTTTGCCGTCGATTTGGAACAGGGCGAAGCGTTTCGTATGAACACGTTTAACGTTAACGCACCCCTGTTTGACGTGCCGTTGCCGCCCGGGCTGCGGCTGTTCGACCCCGACGGGAACGTTGTCGCCGTTAGTGACGATTCGCGGGATTTGGCTTTCGTGGCGCCGACGGATGGGACCTACACGATTGAAATTGTGGCCGCCAACGCCTTTGGTACGTTCGTTGGCGAGTACGGCATGGCAACGTACAGCGTCGGTGAGGCGACGGCGGCTGAGTTAGAGCCCAATGGACCGAACGATCCGCCGCGTGCGGCAAACCTAGGCGCCATGACGACCGGAACGTTGGATTCCGCGACCGACGTCGATCGTTTTACGGTCATTGCCGAACCGGGGCAATTCATTTCGGTCGCGTTCGCGGGGCTTCCTGAGCAAGCACCCGCTGTTCGCGTTTTGCAGTCTACTGGAACCGTCGTTGCGGAAGACTTCACTGGTGCGGGGCTCGTCGCGCCGATTCAGACGCTCGGCACGCACATTGTTGAACTCTCCGGTGCCAATGTCGCTGCAGGTGTGATCGACGATTATGTCACGATCATTAACGTGCACGAAGGCGATGTCGAAACAGGGGATCGCGGCAGCGGCATCGAGACCGCGTTCGATTGGCAACTGGATTCGCGTGATGGCGTACCGCTCTTGACCTCATCGATCGGTGGTGTTCTGGATGGGGTAGGCGACGCCGATTGGTTTCGTTTCGAGATTGATTCGCTGAGCAATGTTGATCTGCGAGTCCAAAACTCAGGATTGGATCAGATCGCGCCGGTCGGCAAGACGTTGACGCTGTACAACCGTTACGGCCAGATCGTGATGCGATCGAACAAGCCATCGCGTCAAACCACGTTCGGCGTCACGATCGAAACGGAAGTTTCAACGGATATTCCCGATGCCTTGATTCCCGGCGTTTACTACGCCCAATTGACCGCTGATTCGCCGGTGGGTGTCGGAGCTTATGTGATCGAAGCGTCGCTTGACCAAACGTTTTCGCGACAGCGAGATCAGGCGACGCACTTCATGGACTTCGATAGCGATCGTCCGTATTTGGGTTTTGAACGCACAGCTGCTTATGCCGTGCCGGAAGCTGTGCCGTTTTATGTCGGACGATTTGATTCTCGTTACTCGCCGTTTCAAGTTGACGTCACGTTGGATCCCGTGACGGAGGGCAACGAGTTTGTTGGCCAGGGGATCGGTAATTTTGGCGACGTTGGCGCGGGCGGTTTTGGCGGAGGGAACCGTGGTGATCGGTCGACACAGGGTTCGGCGGTTTCGAGCGCGACTGAAACCTCTGTTGGATCGCTCTCCGCACTACGCACCAACACGGTCAATCATGAATTTGGTCATGCCGCCGGGTTGCCGCACACCCGCGACGTCCAGGCATTCATGTCGTACGTCGGACGCAACGAGTACTTGCCCGTTGGCAAGACGTACGGATTCCCCTGGACCGATTCGCGTGTGCCCGGATCGGTCGCTGAGAACCACCGGAACTATTTGGACTGGTCGTTGTTTGGTGGTGCCCAGATTGTCCATCAAGAGCTGGGCAGTGACGAGTCACCCACCGAATTGGATCGTTTCTTTCCTGAGATGAGTTTGGACCATCGTGTCGATCAAACGATCGCGGTTTCCAATGAGGTCATGCAAGTGCAATCGGGTGATTTCGACGGCGATGGTCGAGATGACATCGTTGCGATTTCGACCGGCGGCGACGTGCAACTGTTCATCACTAATGACGATGGGACGTTGGGTGCGCCTGCGGTACGCAACGTGGGAAATGTCCGGTGGTGGCATCAGCCGATGTCGACCGGCGATGTCAACGCGGACAATCGAACCGATGTGATTGTCGGCAACTTTGATGACAGCGAAGTCCTCGTTTTGCTCGGCAATGCCGATGGCACGCTGGCGGCTCCCATCACGATTGCAGCCGCTGGTGGCGTGATTGCAACGGCGACGGGCGATCTTGATGGCAATGGTTTTTTGGATGTTGCGGTGAGCATCGCTGGTGGTCGCGTGCAAACCTTTTTGGGTGACGGTGCTGGCGGGTTTACCGCTGGCGTGACAGTCACCGCTCCAGGTGATTTGGAGTCCATCGCAGTTGGTGACATCAATGGTGATCGTCGCGATGATGTTGTGGTGGGTAATGCCAGTGGTCAGGATGTTTCGATCTTTCTAAGCACCGGGGCGACGCTGACGGCGATGCCGAGCATTCAGTCGCTTGGTGACCGCGTTCGCTCGGTCGCAGTGGCCGATTTTACGGGCGAAGGCGCCGCGGATCTGGCCGTCATCAGTGAAGATCCTCGTGCCGTCGAAATCCTCACGTCGGCGGGTGACGGATCCTTCGTGCGTTCGCAAGTTGATTATGTCACCAACCGCGGCGGTAGCGCACAGATCGCTGACGCCAATGGTGATGGCCGTCCCGATTTGTTCATCGGAGGTCGAGGTGTCACAGCCTCGGTGATGCTTGGTTTGGAAGATGGTTCGTTGACCCGGCCCATCACGATTGTGGGCACCGACACACAGTTTGATGCGACCGCAGCAGATCTCGATCAAGATGGCACGCCCGAGATCATCACCGCGAACTACTTTGCTGACACGATTGAGGTCTCGCGTGAATCGGTCGACAACACGCGAAACGATTCTTTGGTTCTGTACGGAAACCTGGATGTCGTCGGCGATGTGGATTCGTTTCGATTTGATCCGTCGGCAGAAACGCGGTGGGTGCTGGATATCGATGCGGCTGAGTTCCAGATGCCCGTCGACGCGGTATTGACGGTCACTGATTCCAGTGGCGCGGTCATCGCAACCAATGATGATGCCATCGATGGACATTCCGCGATCGCGTCGGTCGACCCCTTTATTGATCTGGATCTCAGTGCCGTCGATGGACTCGCGTCCGGTCCGCTGACGGTGAGCGTTGCCGGAAAGAATGGATCGGCGGGCTCATACCGTTTGAAAGTCATGCCAGGCCGAGCCATCGATTCTGATGCACCGCGTGTGATCGCCGTTTCACCCGATAACGGTGACCTGCTTCCGACGACCAATCAGATTCTCGTCTTTATGGATGACATGGTCGATGTGACGACGCTCACGCCCACCAATTTTCGTGTCGTGAACAGCACCGGCGGTTCAGTTTCTGGGTCAGCGACGTTTAATCCGCTCGATGCCACCATTATTTGGACTGCCGATGCCGGATTACCCAACGACACGTACACGTTGACGATGTCGGGTGTGACTGATTTGGCAGGCAACACGCTCGATGGCGACGTGGGCCCTGGGTATGCGTTTCCGCTGACCAGTGGTGACGGCATCGAAGGTGGTGCGTTCACGAGTTCATTCACGGTCAATCAAGCGGTGACGACGCCCGCTCGTGTGACGACGGTCGACTATGTTCGTGATCCTTATTCACGCGGGCAGTTCACGATGCGATTCAGCAATCGCATGTCATTGCAGTCGGTGTTGGATTCCGAAATTCAAATGCGTCACGCGGGCTCCGATGGCGTTTTTGATACGGCCGATGACGTGCTGTCTCCTTTGGACCCGGCGTACGAATCGATCTCATCAACGTTCAGCAACCGCGTCACATTCTACAGCCGAGGCATTCCAGACGCCGGTGATGTTCGTTTGGAAGGATCGCTGGTCGATGTCTCAGGTCTCGATGTCGCAATTTCCGAAGTCGTTGCCGTTCCGCCGGTCACGGACTTCATCCATGGGCCGATGATTGTTGGGACGTCGTTCACAGCCGGCGAGCACATTGTGGCCTCGGATCCCGAATCGGGCGGTTTGAGCTCGATTGATATCCGGTTTAGCGGTGCCGTCGATCCAGCGACGTTGACACCCGACAATTTGTTTTTGCACCGAAGCGCCGACCCCATCATGTTTGAGGGTGACGATGAGATCTTACGCGACGCGGATGGAACGATTGATTATGACCCGTTG
>JBCCJB010000199.1:0-7825 GCA_039028015.1 Planctomycetota bacterium | reverse complement strand
GGCGAAGTTCGACACACACCGACTCGATCAACGCGTCATCCCACGTGATCAGGATTGCGGAACCGGGTGAGTGTTCCGCTTGGGCCAATAAATCCGCAGCCACAAAGTCGGGCCGAGCGGTCTGGTCAGCGATCACGATGACCTCGCTCGGACCCGCGAACGAATCGATGTCGACCGTCCCAAACACGCGTTTTTTCGCCAGCGCCACAAAAAGATTTCCCGGTCCGACGATCTTATCGACTGCAGGAAGCGCATCGCAGCCATAAGCCATCGCCGCGACCGCTTGGGCACCTCCACAGCGATAGACTTCCGACAGACCCAGCTCATGGCACGTCGCCAGCATGTCTTCGTTGTATGCACCAAACTCAGTGGGAGGCGCGACGACCGCGATCTCTTCAACGCCTGCGACACGCGCGGGCACAGCGGTCATTAAGACGGTTGACGGGTACGCGGCTGCACCGCCGGGAACGCAGATTCCGATCCGGGGAAGCGGGACGTAACGTTGCGTCAACGTTACGCCCGGACGCGTTGTCACCGAGACATCTTGGTGAAGGATTGCCGATTGAAATTCGATGATTCGATCGCGGATACGACGGACTGACGCAATCAAATCAGGATCGGCGTTGGCATGAGCCGCGGCAAGATCTTGCTTTGGCACACGGAGTTGATCGGCTGTCAATTCGGCACCATCGAGCGATGCCGTGTAACGCAATAATGCCTCGGTCCCGTCGGCTTGAACATCATCGCAAATACGTTGCACAACTTGTGCTGGCGTGAGTGCTTCACCAAAAACGGATTGCGTTAGCGCGCGACCTTTATCGCTGACAAGATCGCCTTTCGGGCTAAGTTTTTCTCTGAGTTCCCGCAGCACATCGGTTTCGCCGGATCGAGCGTCAACAATTCGGACAAATTCTTCAGTTGCTTGCATTATCTACGAACTTCATTAGTGGGTTGCATGTCGTGTTGCATACAAGCTCACGCATCGATCAAGTCCAGTCGATCGCGAGCTTCGTCGGCCCAGGGGCTATTGGGCACTAATTCTAAGAATCGCTCCCAGTGGCTTCGTGCTTCGTCTCTCGCATTGAGCTCATCGAGAATCTTGGCGAGGTTGTAGTGCACATCGGAGTAATCATCGTGCAATGACAATGCCCCGCGGTAGGCTGCCACGGCCAATTCCAGCTGACCCGTTTCGGCGAGAACTCCAGCCAATGAAGACCTTGCCTCGACATGATCCGGATCGACTTCGATGGCAACAAAATAGCGTTCGCGTGCCGCAATCGTTTTGCCCATGCGGTACAGCAACTCGGCAATCTGAAAGTGAATGTGCGCTGTCGACAGTTCTCCCGCGGCAGCGCCATCCGTTGGCATCCCAGACGCCCGGCGTCGTTCGGCGATGTGTGCCAGGACGGTGTGGTAGCATTCAATTGCAGCCTCCCAGTCGCCATCGTCCTCGGCTTGATAAGCGGACATCAATAGATCGTCGGTTTCTTTATCGGCAACGAGCGGTGGGAATGTCACATCATCGTCGCGGTGAGATTGAAAACGCAAAATCGCATTTTGCGTTGTGTTGGGTTCCTGTTCGAGTTCCGCGTCGGTTTGTTGGTCCGCTGACTCGACAGCGTTATCTTCGTTGAACCCTGAACCATCGGCTGAAAATGCACTGCCATTTCGCATTGTCGCTGCATCGAAATCAAATCGCAGTTGCCCTCCAGGTTCGATTAATCCCTCACCTTGTCGCAGCAGAACATGTTTGCCTTCGATTAGGATTGATAACTGATCCAACGGTCGGCGGAGATGGGGAACGACGTCGATGAGTTCCATGAGCCGTCGTTCGATGGCTTCGGAGCTCGCACCCGAGGCGACCCATTGAGCCAATCGCTTTGCAGTCGCGATTTCTTGAAAATCAAAGTAGGGCAATCTGTGGAGCGTCCGCACGGGCTGAATCAAACCTCTTCGATGCCAGCGACGAATCACACGAACAGAGACACCCAACAAATGGGCCAACATCGCAGGCGTGTGAAGCTTTCGAATGGACTGCTCGACATCCACCAAACCCAAACGCTGCCACAATTCGGTCTCATGAACGATTTGCACGTCGGCGGCATTAACTCGAGAACGGACCGCGTCGGTAATCAACTCGGCTTCGGCCAGCGGTGACTCTTCAGCGCCGATAACGATCCAATCGACTTCCGCCGAATCAGATTCCACGACCGTCGCGCCGTGTGATCGCAGCAGATTGCTGGCCTCGCGGCGGTTCATGCCACCGAGTCGTCCGGCGATGGCGATGCGCTGTCCACCAACGGCGTCATCAGCCGTTTTCCCGGACGCATCCCGATCAAAGTCCGATTCGGGGGTCGTGGGGATCATCCGCGACCCAGATTTCGGTTCATATTAACCTTGTACTGCTCGACGCCGGGTTGCCCGTACGGATTGATTCCCAGCAGTTTCCCTTCGATCACCGTTGCAATCATCAACATTTGAAATAGTTGACCGATCACATGCGTGTCGATCTGAGGCAAAACGATATTGGTGGATGGTCGACCGTCGGCTCGCAACGCATCGTTGGTGCCCTTGATGGCGGCATCCATAATGTCCGGCAAAGTCTTGTTTGCGATGTCATTCAAGGTGTCTTGGTTGCGATCACTTTGACCGACGGGCAGCGCATCGGTTCGGACCGACTGGACAATGACATTATTGAAAACCTTGTCGTTAGCGCCCTGCTGATGTTGTTGGTGACGCGAATGAAGATCGCGAGTATTGACCGTTGTGAGTGGCGTAACGCCTTTGCCGTCCTTCCCGTTGGATTCAGCCAGCAATTGGTCGTACCACAATCCAACCGATTCGAGTGCTTTGCTCCATACCGACAACACGCGAATCGATTTGTCACGATGCGTTGCGAGTAAATGATTCACGGCGACGTATTGCAGCACCACATTCTCGGCGACAGCGGCCGTCTTAAAGTGCTCGTTCATGTCAACGGCACCTTGCAGCAGCTGCATGCAATCGAGCCCCAGCATCGCCGCGGGCATCAGTCCGACTGGCGATAGCACGCTGAAGCGACCACCAACGCCATCGGGTACCTCGAAGATCTCTTGGCATCCAAGCTCCGATGCCAGTTCATAGAGTTTTCCAGACTGGCCGGTCACAGGAATCACACGGCGACCGAGTTGATCCGAATTGGGACCAAGGTGCGATTCCAAGTTGGCAAGGAATTGCCGGAATGCGACTGCGGTTTCCATAGTGCCGCCCGACTTGCTGATCACGATAATTGCGTGCTGGCCATCGACCGATTGATCGGCACTTTGCAACCGACTCAGCAACGCCGCACTCGCATCATTGTCGACATTGTTGCCCTCAAAATACATGCGAGGACGGCTGCCGCGTTCGGCGCGAGATAACTCGTTGTGATAAGGATCACAAATGGCTTCCATCATGGCTCGCGCGCCCATGTAGGACCCGCCGATGCCCAGAACGACCGCGGCGTCAATCTCGTCGCGAATGCCATTGGCGACATTGAAGATCCGTCCTAACTGCGAATCGCTCCGTTTGGATTCGTACTCGGTGAGGATCTCTTCGGGGAGCCAAAAGAAACGTGCATCGAGCGGTTGTTTATCGCTGGGGATCTCACCAGAGTCGTATTGCTGGTGGTCGGTCTCAACCATCTCTTGGCGTGCGGCATCGAGTTCACCAGCGAGGTCATCAATCTGGGCTTGGGTAATACCAAAGTCGGGGTCAATGCTTCCCGATGGATCAAATTGCAACAGAGTCATGAAGGTGCTGGGTTGTGCAGTGGCATGTGATTGAAACTACGCAGATGATAAAGCATTGGTGGGGGATGCCCAGCACTGCGTTTAAATTTGCCACCGCCGCGAATCGGTGTCACGTCGGGATTCATCGTTTTGCGCGACAGTGATGCCTTCAGGAATGCTCCGCACCGTTCTGCTAATCTTCCGTTTCGGTCTCAAATAGCTTGCTTGCGTTACCGCGAACGGTCCGGAAATTCACGGCGAAGACTTGCGACTCGGTTTGCGAGACAACTATCATGATGGGAGGTGGCAGCGTGAGCTTTCGCGATTGCTTGCATTCATTCTCTTATCCCATGGCATTCGATGATTCACTACACCTGTGATCGGTGTCGTTGCCAAATCAATCCAGAACACCAGCAGCGGTTTATCGTTCACGTTGAAGTGCAACGCTTGGAAGATGAACCTGTTGATGATGATGAGTCGATTGACCACTTGGCGATCATCAATGACGTGTTGGAATCTGAACATCTGGCGTCGATTCAGTCGACCGCGAATCAACTGATTCAGCCCGAGTCAGGACGCGTTGATGAGTCCGGCGATGGATCGTCGACAGACTCACTTCACAACGGTTTGGCACTCGGTGAAGAAAAGTCGTTTGACCTGTGCGCCAGTTGCTACCAGCAATATCGGCGCAACCCGCTCGGACAAACCGCTCCCTTGTCACTGCACTTTAGCTCGAACTGATCGCGTCTTCGCGTTTTCAATTGGAGTCATCAATGCGTTGTCATCTCTTGTTGCTTGGCATCACGTTTGTCGCGATGAACCTGGGTTTCCAGCAAAGCAGCTTCGCTCAAGGATCCAGCTCACTCGGTTACGGATTTGGACCACCGCAAAGCAATGGCTTCTACGGGGGACTCAGCAATGAATTGCTCAAAGGCAACCATCCCAGTCGCGAACCCAATTACATCTCACCGCCATCGAGCAATCGAAGGGTCTATCGCTATCCAGTCGACCGATCGCCTCGATTCTTTTACCGACGACCCAATTTCGGATTTGGATATGGCGGCGTTCCCGTTTACGGCGTCCCTTATCAAGTGATTCCCTTTCAAGCGAATCCCTTTCAACCGGGGATTCAAGTTTTTCCTGGTGGGGTCACCCAAGGCTGGGCACCGGTGTACGGACCTCGATTTTGAATGTTCTTATTCATTGGCAACGTTGAGTCGGGCGTCAACGTTGGCAGCGTCGACTGCGGGACCATTCGCGTCCTGAGGATCGACATCATGGGCATTGAGGTCGTAGTCTGCGACGCGAAGGGTTTTGTAGAGATCCACTTCGTTGTCGATGCCGAGCTTCGTGAAAATACTCGTTCGATGTTTCGAGGCGGTTTGAACGCTGATCTTGAGTTGTTGAGCGATCATCTTCAGCGTCGCGCCACCCGCAAGCAGCCGCATTACATCGTTTTCACGTGGTGAAATCGTGTCGATCAACTGACGTGCTGACGTTTTCACTTCATGTTCAAATTGATCGCGACGGCATTGATGGATCGCTTTGCCAATGACGCTTAAAAAGTGGTCTGCGTCAAAGCCTTTCTCGATGAAATCAAATACGCCCTGCTGGAATGCCGTGCGACAATTATCGGCGTCGCCATGACCCGTAACCAAAATCACGGGTAACGCTAACCCATCGGCGACCAAGCGTTTCTGGAGATCCAAGCCTGAGATGACTGGCATCCTCAAATCCGCGACGACGCAGCCAATCACATCTCGACGAACACATTTGAGAAAGACCTCGGGTCGATCAAATGTTTCGGTGACGTAGCCACCCTTTTCACACCAGCGACGCATCAGATCGAGTTCAATCTGCTGGTCATCGACTAAGTAGACAACGACTTCATCTGAGGGATTCGCGATCGAATTCGATTCCTTGAGGTCGCTCGATTGAGCCGAATTAGGCGACGAGGAGTCGGCTCGGGCCGTGTTGGTCGTCATCATGGCGAGTTCGCAGAGTAGAGTGAGGATGAGAGTCGCGCGTGTCGGTTCCGATGGGAACCGTCAAGGAGTGTAGCGACCAAACACCACACATGCGTTGTGCCCGCCAAATCCGAAGCTATTGCTCATCGCGACATTCACATCGACCTGACGGGACGCATTGGCGGTGTAATTGAGGTCGCAGTCAGGATCCGCCGTTTCAAGATTCAGTGTGGGGGCAACCGTCTGTGACGTCAGCGTTTTGCAAAGGATGACTGCCTCGATGCCACCGCTGGCGCCAAGGGAATGCCCCAGTGCACCTTTGGTGCTGCTGATCGTGACTTGGTGAGCGTGGTCACCCATCACGCTTTTGATCGCGCGTGTTTCGGCCTTGTCACCCAGCGGGGTGCTGGTACCGTGCGCGTTGATGTAGTCAATCTGATCGGGTGTTCGCCCACTGTCCGCGATGGCTTCGCGCATCGCCGTCGACGCACCCTTGCCTTCAGGATCGGGAGCGGTGATGTGGCCGGCGTCACTAGTCGTTCCATAACCGAGAACCTCGGCATAGATCTTTGCTCCTCGATCTAGCGCGTGTTGAAGTTCCTCAAAGATTAGCAGACCGCCACCCTCGGCCAATATGAATCCATCGCGATCCGCATCGAAAGGACGACTGGCTGCCGCCGGGTCGTCGTTGCGAGTTGATAGCGCCTTCATGTTCTGGAACGCTGCAAGACCCATGCGAGTAATGGCCGCCTCGGTTCCACCGGTGATCACCAGATCGGTTTCGCCACCGCGAATGCTTCGCAGCGCGTCACCCATGGCGTTGGTTGCACTGGCGCACGCGGTTGCAACGGCATAGTTGGGCCCGCGCAAACCGTATCGAATCGAAAGATTGCCGCCGGCCGCGTTAACCATCATTTTGGGAACCGTGAACGGACTGACGCGGTCAGGTCCCTTGGTCAGCATCCGTTCGATTTGATCTTCGATCTCGTTGAGTCCACCGATACCCGAACCCAAAATGACGCCGCATCGAGTTCGATCAAGTTGGTCAAAATCAATGCCGGAATCGGCGACGGCCTGTGCCCCCGCATGGACCGCAAATTGGGTGAATCGATCGAGACGTTTGGCCTCTTTCGGTTCCACGTGATCGGTGACATCAAAATCCGGTATGTCGCCACCAAAATGAACCTTGTAGCGACTGGTATCCATGATCGACAAATCATGGATACCGCTCTGGCCGGCAATCAATGCTGACCAGAAGCTATCAACGTCACAACCCAGAGGCGTTACGACACCAACGCCTGTGATGACAACGCGGCGAGCACCATCGCTGCGAAAGCCATTTACTTTCTCGCCGCCTGACAAACTCAGCCCTCTTCGCCTTTTTCCTTTTCGATGAAGTCAATCGCTTCACCCACTTTTTGAATCTTTTCCGCGGCATCGTCAGGGATGCTGATATCAAACTCCTCTTCGAGTTCCATAACCAGCTCGACGGTGTCAAGCGAATCGGCGCCGAGATCGTTGACGAACGATGTGTCGCGGCTGATTTTCTCTTTGTCGACGCCGAGTTGCTCCGAAACGATATCGACCACGCGTTCTTCGATGGACGCCATGGGCGTGTCTCCAAAAATTAGATAGGTAAAGGGAGGTGCTGCTGAGGGGTAGTAGTACGTCGGCACGCGAGCGGGAGAACATAGGGCAAACGGTTAAAACGCGTCAACCGATCATGCCACCGTCGATCACGAGCGTTTGTCCCGAAATATAGCTGGCGTCTTTGGACGCCAGATACAAAACCGCTGCGGCCACATCCTCAACCTCGCCAACTCGTTTGGCTGGGATTCGTTTTTTGACCTCTTCCAGGACAACCTCTCCCAATTCCGCCGTCATTTCGCTGGCGATGAATCCTGGTGCGACCGCATTGACGGTGACGCCACGAGAGACCAGCTCTTTGCTCATCGTCCTTGTCATCCCGATCATCCCCGCCTTGCTGGCGGAATAGTTTGCTTGACCCGGATTGCCAATCAGGCCTGAAATGCTGGCCATATTGATGATGCGACCGTATTTTTTTCGCCGCATGATCCCCGCCGCGGTGCGACAACAAACAAAGCAACT
>JBCCJB010000198.1:0-7830 GCA_039028015.1 Planctomycetota bacterium | reverse complement strand
CTGTGCCCCTCGGCGGGCCTTGGCAACGCCGACCGGTTGTGTTTGCTAGCAGTAGATGGTCGCAATCACGGATTAGTCGCTCAGCACACCTAGGATCGACCGCTCACGAAATAAGCTTCATAGGACTTACCGCAAAATGTCTCTGTCGGGTGAATTGGCCCACTGAGCAAGATCATGGCGTCGATGGGCGGTCATCAGAGGATCTGCTTGGCCGCGTCTACCCGGTGCACTGTCAAATCGCTATTGTGTTCGCGCAGCACGACGCACGTCAGAAGCGAGCTCAGCGTTCATCTTTGGTGCTATCGGAACGACTGATGCGATGGCGATCGCCCAGGTGGTGGAATTGGCAGACACAGGGGACTTAAAATCCCCCGGCCGTTAAGGCTGTGCGGGTTCGAGTCCCGCCCTGGGCATGATTGCATTGTGGGAATTCACATTGCGATCCTTGGTTTGGACATCATTGAATTAACGGGCCGCGACGATTGGTTGTCCCTCACGCTGACGTGTTCCCGGTTGTCACGATGTCGATGCGCAGTTCGACACCGATGGCGTTGGCGATTCGGCGAAGCGTTCCGATCTTGGGGTTGGAATTGCGGCCCGATTCGATCTCCAAAATTGCCTGCCGCGTCATCGAAGCCGCTCGGGCGACATCAGCCATGGTCATTCCGGCCGCTTCGCGGGCTTCTCGAAGTCGGGTCACATGTTCATCAGGGTTTGGGTTGCTGGGGTGTTTCAATTCCTCGCGGACTAGCAGCTCAATATCTTCAATGCGTTCACGCTCCGATTCGCTTTGCTCGGGCGTCAGCGGGATAATCACCCGACGCGCTCCGCACGATTTTGCCTGCTCAATCAATCGCCACTGCTCAGCGTTGTAGCGATACGTTGTCATGGGTCATTGCTCTGTTGGGAACGCAGTGATGGGGTGAACCGTCAGGCCATCCGATTCGACTTCGTAAACGCACGCGATCTGCCGTTCTTGTGAATCCGTTCCAAAAGCGATTGGACGTCCGGTGGTTCGACTGGTCGCTACCGATTCGGGATGCATCACAACTCGTTCAAAGTCGGTGGAATCGACGTCATTTGCTTCGAGCTTTGATAAGCGTTGCGGCGTCCAAACGAACCAGTAGTGTGGCATGCGGATCTTCCGTGTCACATCTAAATATAACACCCGGAAGCTCTAGGTGCTGCAGAAATCCTCGATCGTCAAATCGACCATTTGACGAATCCGAGCGAAAACTATCTGACGATTTGCGGCGGACAATCGACGCCACCGCGATAGCATTTCCAGTTCATCCGCTGTTGGGGTGCGATTGCCCGAGTCGATGCTCGGGCGCAATACGGGCGCATCGGTCCCGTTTTCCTCAGTTTTCCCGGTGTTTCCGTTGTTGATCAGGGGACTTAAAATCCCCCGGCCGTTAAGGCTGTGCGGGTTCGAGTCCCGCCCTGGGCATGCACCTATGCGATACGCGATTGGGGAGGATGAATGATGACATCTTCAGACACGGGTTCAGCCGAATCACAACTCAGTAGCGAATCATCGTCGTCGGAGCCATTCAATCCGTATGCCGCGTCAGCCGCTCCAATTGAATCCGTCTCGGATCAAGTCGGCGAGACCGATGTGGAAGCGTATCGCAACTACCATCTCAAACACGAAGCGTCGTGCAAATCAATCGGAATCTTGTACTACCTCGGAGGTGGCTTCGCGACCGTTAGCGGTGTGCTTATGCTGGCTGGAGAGGCTGCAACTCCCAATGATCTCCGGGGCGGTTTTCTCCCGGTCCTGATCGGATTGCTTTACTTTGGCCTGGGCATTTTTCAGATTTTTGTCGGCCGAGGTTTGCGACGGTTGCAACCGTGGTCGCGATTCGGCGCGATTGCTTTATCCGTGATCGGATTACTTGGCATACCGGTCGGAACACTTATCTCGATCTACGTGTTGTACCTGATGCTCAGCGCTAAAGGGCGAGTCGTTTATTCCGAGTCATATAAGCGTATCGTTGAACAAACACCTCACATTAAATACCGCACCTCAAAAGTTGTTTGGGTGTTGCTCGGTATTTTGGTTGTCTTTCTCTTGTTGGGAGTAGTTGGCGTGGTGTTGGCAACGACGCTGTAACCCATCCAAGACAATTTCAGCTTCGAGTCGAGATGCGACCCAAGACGTGAAATCTCAATTCTCAAGCTGAGGAGGTCTCGACGAGATCGGAAATCACGTGACCATGCACATTGGTCAACCGACGTTCGATGCCGTTGTGATAAAAACTGAGCCGCTCATGGTTCAGCCCCATCAAATGCAGCAAGGTTGCGTTGAAGTCGTAAACGGTCGCAACACCCTCTACGGCTTTGAAGCCGAATTCGTCGCTCACGCCATAGCTAGTGCCTTTCTTGACGCCCGCTCCGGCTAAGAAACACGTGAAGGCATTGGGGTTGTGGTCGCGTCCGGTTCCATTGGCCTGCAGGAACGGCATGCGGCCAAACTCCGTGCACCATACCACTAAGGTGTGTTCGAGCATGCCACGCTGCTTCAAATCGGCGATCAATGCGGCTGTCGGTTGATCCATGATTTCAGCCTGCATCGCATGGGTTTTGGCAATGTTGCTGTGCGAATCCCAATTGGTGATTCCGTTGCCGCCTGAAGGGTCGCTGCCGTTGAACAGTTGCACCACGCGCACACCGCTTTCAAGTAAGCGGCGCGCTAGAATGCAATTGTTGGCATACGCCTGCTTCAGCGCGCTTCCTGTTTCTGTTCCGTAAGCCTCGTGAACGTGGGCCGGTTCGTTGTCGATGGACATGATTTCGGGCACGGATGTTTGCATCCGTCCCGCTAACTCATAACTTGCGATGCGAGCCGCCAAATCAGCGTCGCCAGGGTAAGCTTCCATATGATTTCGGTTCAGCATTTCAAGCAACGCTAAGCTGCCCGCGTCGTCGCCGACCGAGTACGCGTCGGGTCGATGCAAATTCGCAGGGGGCTGATCGGCTGTGAAATCCGTCCCCTGGAAAGCCGCTGGCAGGAAGCCACTGCCGAAATTGTTCTTCCCGCTCCGCGCGAGCCCGCGAGGATCATTGATTGCCACAAACGCTGGTAGCTGATCGGTCTCACACCCCAAGGCATAGGTGCACCAAGCACCAAAGGATGGAAAACCCTCCATCGTAAAACCGGTATTGAAAAAGTTTTCGCCCTGCGGGTGAGCGCTCGTTTGAGTGGTCAATGAGTGGACGAAGCAAAAGTCATCAACCAACGCACCTAAGTTTGGCAGCAACTCCGAGACCATCTTGCCTGACTCGCCACGTGGTTTGAAATCCCAGAATGGTTTGGCGATGTTGCCGGTAGGGCCTTCGAAAGTCACCGCGGGCAAGCCAGGTGGCTTTTGACCATCCAACTTGTACAGGTCCGGCTTGTAATCAAAGGTATCAACATGTGAAACGGCGCCGGGACAATAGATGATCAAGACTTGCTTGGCTGGCATCTCAAAATGGGCCGGCCGTTGCGCGTATGGATTCGTGTCATCAATCGACGGGCGAATGGGACCGGCGGACGTATCCGATGCGAGCAGATTGTCGTTATCGAGAAGGTGCGTGACCGAAGCCGCACCCAGCATCATTCCCGCCTGGCCAAAAAAACCACGACGGTCCAACAACCCACGGCCAATCGGTGAAAGTGATGAACGTGTCATATTCGTTTGGTTTTCAGTCAGGAGCCTTAAGGCAGGAAAGCGAATTCATTGCTGTTGATCAAAGCTCGGACAAGCTGTTCCAAGCCATTTTGCTGTACCAGTTGCATTCCAAATTGTTGTTCGCCACGGCTGGGCACGCGACAGAGCAACCGATTGAACGAGGCGTCGACTTGAGCGGCGATGTCGTCACCGACTCGCTCTCGCACACGATCAGCAAGTTGCCTCGACTGGGTCACAACAAATTCACTGTTGAACAAGTTAAGGGCTTGCAAGGGCGTCGTTGATACGGGCCGCTTTGCTCTGATTTGACCGCAATCAGGAAAATCGAACGCAGTAAAGATTCGATCATCGACCCGCCGCATACGTTCTTGATAAAGCATGCGACGCCAAGTGGGTTCGGCATAATTGTTGGTCACCTGCCATTGCGAATAACGCTTTTTGACATTGTGAATCCGATACGAAGGGCCTCCAATCGAAGCGTCCAATGTTCCAGCGGCCTGAAGAATTGAATCGCGAATCACTTCCGCCTCGACTCGACGTGGCGGAAAACGCCAGAGCAAGCTGCAACTGCCATCGAGCTGCATTCCCAGATCGCTGGGTTGCGACGATTGCCGGAACGTCTGAGACAGCAAGATTTCGCGAATCAATGACCTTGTGGACCAATCCGAATCCAGCAAACGGCGGGCTAGGAAGTCGAGTAACTCGGGGTGTGTTGGTGCAGCTCCAGCACGACCAAAATCACTGGGTGTGACGACGATGCCAGCGCCGAACAAGTTGTGCCAAATGCGGTTGGCGGCAACTCTCGATGTCAGCGGATTGGATGGATCGGTCAGCCACCGCGCGAATGCGAGTCGGCGTTTCGCCCCTTGAGCATTTGGCTCCACTTCCAGTTGTCCATCCAGGAACTGGGGTGCGGACGCAAAGACGCGATTCCGTGGGCTTTCGGGACTACCGCGAGATAACACAAAGGACTCCGCAGGTTCCACCATGCGGCCCACAAAGCTGGGTTGAGGCCCTTCGCGGATCAGCCGTTGAGCCAATCCGTCAATTTCATTCAGTGTCTTGGCACGTTCGGAGTCTTTTTGTGCTAGCGACTTCATCCATTTCGTTGATGCAATCGACTTCCATGACCCATCCGTATCCTGCATTCGAACGATGAATTGCCAATTGAGTTTGGTATCCAATCCGAGCAGATAATCGGTACCGAAGAAGTCCTCGCGATTCTTGCTGAGTCGAATCCGCGACAGCGACACCGGTTGATCCCACTTGATCTCTAACCATGGCAGAACATTTTGCTTCATGTTTCCACGGGCAAACCATGCCTGGGTCCCAAAATTGCCATCGTTGATATTCTTGAGTTCGCCTCGCGGCTGAGCCGTCTCTGGATTAGCTGTGATTGTGACCTGGTTCCGGTCATTGGCGGCAAGCAAATTGATTTCATCGTCTGATGAGAACACTTCTAACTCATCGATTCGCACGGCGGGTTGTTGGAATTCGATGCGAATGTGGTTGGTCGGTGGCGATTTGAAATGGACCTCCGTGTAGCCCATCCAATCCTCAATCCAGCCACCTTCGTCTCGTAAGCGATCGCGTTTCTCTTCCAATTGAGATCGGATCTGGGTTGCGGCAACTTTGCGGGGATGATCGTCGGCGAGCTCCGGGTAACGACTTCCAAATTCAATGCCTTGAAACACATCGGACATCGCGTAGTAGTCGGTGATCGTCAGTGGATCAAACTTGTGGTTGTGACATCTCGCGCAGCCAACCGTCATACCCATGACCGATGCCCCAACGGTTTGCAGGATCTCGTCCATGCGATCAGCACGCGCTTGACGGATTGCGGACGGCTCCTGTCCCACCGTGGCGGCTGGCACGTGCGGACCGGCGACGAGGAATCCGGTGGCTTCACCGCGATTCATTGTGTCGCCTGCGATTTGTTCGCGGATGAATTGGTCATAGGGAATGTCGTCGTTGAGCGCGTCGACCACATAGTCGCGGTAACTCCAAGCATTCTTGCGATAAAGATTGCTTTCGCTGCCGTTGGTCTCGGCCCATCGAATGACGTCAAGCCAGTGTTGAGCCCATCGTTCACCAAAGTGGGGCGAGTCAAGGAAGTGATCGATCGCGCTTTTGTAGGCTCCATCCGGATCAGCATAGAAGGCGTCAACAAATTGCTTGGTTTGTTCAGGCGTCGCCGCAAGTCCCGTCAATACGATCGACAACCGGCGGATCAGATGTCTTGGTTCAGCCGTCTGTGACCGCGTGAGACCGGCGTCGCTTAAGCGAGAATCAATGAACCCATCAATGGCAGCATGATCGAATTCAGTTTGAAGCGGTTGGTAGGCCCAATGAGTGCCCGCGGTCGATGGGTCCCCGATCGGTTGATCCATTTGTCCCGGCACGACAGCACCCTGATCGATCCATCGCCGAATCAGATCAATTTCTTCATCGGGCAACTTGTCTTCTTCGGGAGGCATTTCAAGACCGGCTTCTTGATGCGTGATCAGATCCATCAGGAAGCTCTGATCGGCATGTCCTGGAACGATCGCGGGCAGACCATAATCGCCACCGCTAAGCATGGTCGCACGTTGATCGACGCGAAAATTCGATTCTTGCTCGTCTTCACCATGACAGTGAAAACAATACGAATCGAAAATTGGAACGATGTCGTTCTCGTAATCCACTCGATTGTCGGGTTCTGCTTGCACCAGATCGCAGACCATCAGCGATGGCATCATCACGATCAGCATTGACCACAGCCGGAGTATCGAGTCGTTCTTATCACTTCGCATGTGAGTCGATTTCCTTTTCGGGGTTGCCGGAATCGAAATGACGCTTGATTTCCTGTTGCGATAACGCTGCGTTAAAGAAGCACAATTCGTCGATCGCACCGTTGAGGTTGCGAACCGCAAAAGCCGGCGTGTCCCGGAATGGCTGCCCCCAATTCCCAATTTCGGCCGAACCGATGCGGAGATCGGTCACCAGCAAGTCGTCGGGAATGGTTGATTCGCCGACGACCTGACCATCGGCGAGCAGCGTCACACGGCGGCCCGCGGGATCGTAAATCGCGGCCAAATGCATCCAACGACCACTACGAGACAGGTCCCAAACCGCCTCGTCGCTCAGGTAGACACGATGCCGACCCGCATCTTGAACCAGTGCATTTTCAAAACGACTGAAATTGAAGACCTCGGCTTGGTCGTCAACCATCACCGAAAACATCATGTGACCGTCGTAGCGAATCTGCCAATGCAATTCGCCGTTTTCGTAACCGTCGCTCATGAACAATGCGTTGTACCGGTGCGGAAGGCTGTCGATCTTGACCCAACACATCAGCGTGAAAGCATCGTATGTATCATCGAACCTCGTTCGGATGCGGGATCCAGGACGATCAAATGCGATCGCGTGGCTGTGATGGCCAAAACGTCCTTCCGTCCAACTTGGGTTTCCAACCATGAACGCTTGCTTGTCATCCGCACCCGCAACGGAAATGAAATCAGCCCCGGTCGCATCGAGCCCGATTGGGAAATGACCGATCACACGTGGATCGGCTTTGATCTGATTGGTGGAGTCTCGCCATGCCTCAAACCGTCTCCGTTGCCGATCGATCGATCGTCTATCCAGAGCCTCATCAGTCGTGAGTTCGCGATCGATGTAACGCACCAAATGATTTGATGCATCGACGTCGAGTGCGATGTGGGACTCCAAATCAACAATTTCCTCATCGGCGGTCTCAACCGAAAAACCTCGTGCCACGTCGGGGACGGTTGCCCGCAGGTTGCCTTGGTGCACCCTGACACGCCAGTCCGAAAGAATGTCCAACTCAGCTGGACCGCGAATCAGTAGCGTTGCACCGCTAAAGAATTGCATCTCCACCGTGCCCTCATCCCAGGCGATTGGGCCACGACGTACTCAATCACCAACAATTGGCTGGGAGGGCTCCGAAGTGAGCGAAACGGTCGACCACTGTACTTGATCGATCGCTTGAAAAACGGCGTGACCCTCGAGTGTGGCCTCCGACTGCGATATGGCACCACGATTGCGATCAGCGTTGGAATTCCGTGATTCGATCGATGGCAACGCCAAGCCAGCCAGATCATTTTTCGGAGAACCCAAGACAGACCAAAGCGATGCCATGAAGATAACGCCAGCT
>JBCCJB010000197.1:0-7836 GCA_039028015.1 Planctomycetota bacterium | reverse complement strand
AGATGAATCAAAGCGTGATGGACATCGGTGGTGATGTGCTGGCGATCAGTCAATTCACGCTGTTAGCAGATTGCAAGAAAGGGCGACGACCTGCATTCACCGCTGCCGCCGATCCCGTGAAAGCGAAGCAGCTTTACGAGCGCGTGGTCGACCAATTGCGTCTAACCGGCATGTCTGTTCCCACGGGGATCTTTGCCGCGGACATGAAAGTGCGACTGACCAACGACGGACCCGTCACGATTGTGTTGGATTCCAGCGAGCTCACTGGAAATCAAAATCGCTCCTCTGGCTGAGCCGAGGTGCCATGACGCAAATCGGTTGATCGTGGAAATGCAGCCCCGTTTGGATAATAGCTGGGCAATGGTGACTCACGTAACGGCGGACTGGGACGCCACATCGGATAGAAGGTCGGTGTCAGACCGGGACGCGTCTGCTGTTGTTGATCCAATCGCACGCGTGCCCGTAACCGATCCAGAATCGCGTGATCGGTGTAGGCCAAGTACACCAGCAACGCCAACTTGGCATACACCGACACATTGGCCCAAAACTTGTTGCCAAAGAATTTGAGTGCGGTGCCAAACGATTTCTTGACCCTGAATCGACCTTGAATGAACCCGAGACTCCAAAGCTCATCGAGAATCAGATGGACCATGAACCCAATAAACACGGCCAGCGATTTGTAAACGCGGACTGCTTCGCTGGGGCAGGGCATGACCAAATAAGCGAGCAACCCCGCGCTGACGGCTGCTGGGATACTGTGCCACATGCCACGGTGAACCGTATAGCGTTTGAAGAACTCAAACGCCACAAATCGAATCGCGATGTAGATCAACATCGCGGCAAGCGCCATCGCCTCATGTGTTAGCTCGAGATCGCGAAAACGCTCGATCATCAACATGGGGACGATTGCCGCAGCGAACATGCTCGTTTCGCGCAGCGGCACACCGGAGTCGCTGTCCAAGTCCGGAAGCATGCCCGCGACACTGCACAGGCCGTCAGCTAGCAAACCACTTTCCCGCGACATGCCCTGGTCGCGCACGCCCCAATACCCGTACGCGACCCCAACAATCGTGCTGGCGGTAATGTGAGTTTTGAAATCAGCCACGGACGATGAAGCGAAAAGGCTGAGGACCGAAATATAGGGATCACGTCGAGACTGTCGGAAATAGCAAATTGAGCCACAAACGGTCGAGACGGATTGAATTTTGGTCTTCGCCCTTCCCCGGCAATCTGCTATTTCCCACAGCATCGTTTTGATCGCTTCCTCTATCCCCATCGAAATCGTGGCCATTTACGATTGGTTGATGTTGATCGTTATGACTGTCGCGATGGTTTGGGGTGGCCTCAAAGGATTTGCCTGGCAACTCGCTTCAATCACATCGATCGCGATGTCTTACGCAGTCGCGTACAACTACCGCGAGCCATTCAGCGGGAACATCCATTGGGATGAGCCATCAAATCGTTTTTTGGCGATGCTGATTCTCTTCATCGGCACTTCACTGGTCGCGTCGGTCCTGCTGCGGATGTTCAGCGGGATCATTACCAGGATTACGCTGAAAGAGTTTGATCGTCAGATGGGCGCCTTCTTTGGGCTCCTCAAAGGCGGATTGATATGCGTGTTGATCACACTCTTTGCGATCACACTGATGGGGCAATCAACTCAAAAGCAAATTTCACAGTCACGTAGTGGTCAGCTGATCACAAAGCTCTTGGATCAAACCGACATCGTCATGCCACCTGAGTTAGATCATGTCGTTGGTCCCATGCTGGCTCGGATGGCGAACGAACCGCAGGCGACGGAAAGCGGATTTCGCCAACAATCAATCCCGCAGATGGGCGCAACCTGGCAGATGGATTCACGTTCCAATCCCGCTGCATCGCAGTGGCGTCAAGCGGGGCCAGTGACGTCGGCACCGTGGCGATGATCGCATGTGCGATTCATCCTCGCGTAAGACGAAAGTCCTAGTCCGTCATACGCCCAAACCCGACAAATAAGCACATCAAATACAACATAAGGGGCATTATCGGACGTTGGATTGAGCTCCGAATGACCGTACTCTAGCTCGGTCGTACCCAGGAATTCATCTGCGATTCAAGCGACAACATCAGCTGTTTCAACACCCATGTCGTCGTAGATTCCCATGCGTCGAAACTTCTCGTAGCGCTGCTCAACCAGGTCATCGATCGGGATGCTCTCAAGCTCAGCGAGTCGTCGTGATAAGTAAGTCTTCATTCGTGTTGCCATCTGGTGCTTATCGCGATGGGCACCGCCGAGTGGTTCTTCGAGCACGTCATCAACCACGCCTAGCTCTTTCAAATGTCCGCTGGTGAATCGAAGTGCCGCGGCGGCTTTGGGCGCGTGCTCATGACTCTTCCATAAAATGCCGGCGCAGCCTTCGGGACTGATCACGCTGTAGTACGCATGCTGCAACACCGCCACGCGATCGCCCACGCCGATGCCGAGCGCACCGCCGCTGCCACCTTCACCAATCACCACGCAGATTACCGGTGTTCGCAGTTGGCTCATCATGAACATGCTTTCGGCAATGACTTGAGCTTGACCGCGTTCCTCGGCCCCAATGCCCGGATATGCCCCGGGCGTATCAATGAAACATATCAGCGGCAAACCGTATTTTTCCGCCATTTTCATTTTGACCATCGCTTTGCGATAACCCTCGGGGTGGGCACATCCAAAATGGCACGCGGCACGTTCCTTATAGGTGCGGCCCTTTTGATGACCGATCACCATCACTTTGAAGCGATCTAGTTTGGCGAAACCGGTCAGCATCGCGCGATCGTCCCCAAAGTGTTTGTCACCGTGCAACTCGACAAACTCATCAAACGCGAGCGACAAATAGTCTTGCGTATAGGGTCGATTCTTGTGCCGCGCTACCTGAACCGTCTGCCAAGGATCCAGCGACGCGTATGTCTCCTTCAGTTTTGCCAGCCGAGCTAGACGCAGCGAACGGATTGCCGATTCAATCTCCTCGGTTCGGTCCGTTGTCCGTTCCAGAGACGCGATTTTCTCATCGAGGTCAATGATCTCTGACTCAAACGTCAGACCGGGTCCACCACTCATCACGCCACCTCTTCATCATTGCGGTCATCGTTTGCGTCGACATCATCATCATTGGGTGACTCACCGCGTTTGATCATGTCGTCCGCGCCCTTGATACCTGGCATGTCATCAAACACGCTGATCTCAGGTTTACGAGGCTTCTTTCGCCAGACCTGCATCGAGCGAAATTCCTTCAGAAATTCCCATACCGACGGCGGTCGACCATCGGGCTGCTTTGCCATCAGACGCTTGATCATGTCAGCGAACTCTTTGCTCACATTGTCATTGTGAACGATCGCGCTGGGGATCGAAGCATTGAGGTGCTTGGACAACAAATCATTGGGCGTTTGTCCCGTAAAGGGCGGCTTACCTGTCACCAACTCATACAGAACACAACCGAACGAATACAGGTCGGCTCGTTCATCGCAGTACTTGCCACGAATCTGTTCGGGCGACATGTAGCTGCGTGTGCCCTGCACCGTTTTCGCCTTGTAGAACATCTTGCCGACCCCCGATCGCTTTTTTTCAGCGATGGTGAAATCGATCAATTTGGTGGTGCCATCGCGGGATACCAGATAGTTGTCCGGTTTGATATCGCGATGAATCCATCCTTTGGTATGCATGTAATACAGTCCCTCGGCGGCCTGTTCGATGATCTTGTCGACCATGAAGGCAAGCGAATCGGGACCTCGCCTGAGCGCCTGTTTGAGATTGAGCTCGCTGAAGAGCTCAAGAACAAGGTACGGCGTTCCGTTGTCAACGCGATGGTCAAGCATGCGAATAATGCGTGGGCTTTTCATTTCCTTGCCCACGTTGAACTCGTGCTTGAGCGCCGCCAATTCCGTTTTGTCGGTTCGACTTGCTTGATTCAGAATTTTCAGCGCGAACCGATCGTTCTTGCCAGCTGCGTCAATTGCTTCCCAGACCTGGGCGGTCGAACCGGCTCGAATCAAACGGGCAAGCCGATAAGGACCGAGAAAATCGCGTGATCGTGACATCGCGGGATGCTGCAAATTGACTGATGAGGCAAAAGAAACCAGCTGTGCCGGGCCCGCATCATAGTCAAATCACGACGATTGCCGAAAGCCTGTCGATGCCTCAATGCATCGCTGATAGAGCGCGCGAATCTCTCGCGTCATGGTTTGATGACGGAATCGATCGGTGAATCGTTCTCGGCCGGCTTGACCCAAACGGCGGCGCTGATCGGCATCGCGAGCAAGCAGCGACATCGCGGATGCTAAGCCGCCAGTATCACCCGGATCAACCAAACAACCGGTCTCCCCTGGGATGGTTACCTCTCGAGCACCGTCGATGTCGTAGCTGATGACAGGCTTACCAGCGATCAGAGTTTGCGGCAACGCGCGAGCGAGCCCTTCCCGATAAGACGCATGGACCAGGAGATCCATTCCACCAATCAATTCCGCCACCCGAGCCGGCGGCACGAGTCCGGTCAGAACAAAATGCGAGGTCAGTCCTAATTGATCAATCCTGGCTTGCAGTGTCGGCCGCAAGACGCCATCGCCAACCCAAAGGAATCGAACGTTGGGATTCTCATGAATCACATCGGCAGCCGCGGTGATCACATCGTCATGGCCTTTAAGATGAAACAGACGAGCGATCTTTCCAATGACCACGTGATGCGATTGAAACCCGTACTGAGATCGAACCGCATCGCGCAGGTTGTCCGCAGTCAGAAACGGATCAACGTTCATGCCGCTTGCGATGGTGGTGAATCGATCACGCGTGGTCACACCAGCATCCACCATTAAATCCGTCATGGCGTCGGCCACGCTAATCAAATGGTGACACCGCTTCGCCGCCCATCGTTCGCACGCCACGAAAAACCGTCGAGCCAGTACCGATTGATAATCATGAAACGGTGCCCCGTGCACACTATGAATCACAGCCGGCGTCATGCATCGCCAACCCGTCAAGCGTCCCAACAAGCCGCCTTTGGCACTATGAGTGTGCACGACATCGGGCCCGAAATCCGATATGACTTGTCGCAGTTCCCGGTACGCCAACGCGTCATGCCAAGGGTGAATGTTGCGACGGAGCGAACGCACCAAGCGCACGGGCAATCTATCGGCGACAACATGCGTGGCGACATCACGAGCCGAAGAATGCGAGATCGCATCCTGACGTTCCGGTTGCCGCGATGCGGACTGCCCTGCCCTGCCCTCATCACTGCTAACCGGCGTATCACTTTGAGATGAAGGCTGCTCATATGAGCCTCGCGGGTCCTTCTCAAGCGACGTGATCCCAACTTTGTCCAGCAAACTACCTTCGGGACCGAGTGACGGGCCGCATAGAAGCAGCACGTCATCGCCAAAGTCGTCGATCAAGTCCAAGCAATTCAGCAGCGTATTTTCTTGAGCCCCTCCAATGATCATCCGAGTGATCACGTGGGCAACTTTCATTGATCGTTCGGCTCGTTGTGGGCGTGTTCCGGGGCGACATACGAAGCCGCCTAGCGTGGTCCGCACACGCTGCGTGCGGAAAACCAACACACTGTGCTCATTGAACCGTTCTGCTGCAACGCCCTGCCGCGTGATTCAATACGGTCCGTTGCGAACGGCACAAAGGATCACGGCACAAAGGATTGTGGCTACTACCTTACTTTGCTTAAGCACCGAATTCCAATCGACGAACACCGAGTTGCTGCTGCAGCCGGTTGACGATCGCGGTGTGCATCTGGCTCACGCGGGACTCCGACAAATCGAGCGTGGCCCCGATCTCTTTCATCGTCAATTCTTCGTAGTAATAAAGAATGATGATGAGCCGTTCGTTGCGATTAAGTCCTTTGGTGACCAGCCGCATCAAGTCGGTTTTCTGAACACGACGCGTCGGGTCTTCACCCTTCTTGTCTTCCAAGATGTCGATTTCGCGGACGTCTTTATAGCTGTCGGTCTCGTACCACTTTTTGTTCAGTGACACGACGCCAATCGCATTGGCCTCCGACTGCATCTTCTCGACTTCTTTGACTTCGAGCTCCATATGCTCGGCGATTTCGTGCACGGTCGGAGCACGTCCATGCTTGGTTTCAAGCTTCTTCTTCGCATCGGCTAACTTGCTCGCCTTGCTACGAACAAGGCGCGGCACCCAGTCCATGGTTCGGAGTTCATCGAGCATCGCGCCACGGATTCGCGGCACACAATAGGTTTCGAATTTGACACCACGATCCATATCGTAAGCGTCAATCGCGTCCATCAAACCGAAGATGCCCGCCGAAATTAGATCGTCGAGCTCAACACCATCGGGCAGACGTTGCCAAATGCGATCGCCGTTATATCGCACCAGCGGCATATAGCGTTCAACCAGTTGATTTCGCAGCGACTCATAGTCGGATTCGTAAGCGGGCGTATCCTTGGAGATGGCTTTAAAGGCTTTCCAAACGTTGACGATTTCATCGTCGGCAGTCGCGGCAGCTGGCATCGAATCCTCCATGATGGTCCAGATCAAGCCACCGCGTGATCAGTGGCGAGATCGTAAAGTCGTGGTGTGGTGAGATCGAATCTCAAGTGGTTGCAACGCGTTGGATTCAGGCAGCCTTGCCATCACCAGTCACGCCGACATCTGTGTCGGCGGGTGTCCGCTCTTGAACGCCCTCCCGATACCATTGAACCCGTTTGCGATACAAGTCTTCCAAGGCATCGCGGACCAAATATTCCACAATTGCACCGGCGAGACCGCCTATGATCAGGAACACGATCAGCATGCTGATCGCTTCACCGGCCACCGCGGCAGCCAATTCCCCGTGCACCGCACCGCGAAGGATTACCAATCCCATGGCGAGCGATCCGAGTGAAATGGCCAGCGATCGGGTCACCGACGATTCTCCAATCAATCAAAGTGGCATCGAACTCATTTCCCAAACTGGGTAACACGGCGCGGAAAAAAAACGCTCAAGTCGTTTTCATTGCACGCGCTGCGTGTCAGTTCAGGTATCGACTTGTTTGAGATCAAACTTCAGTCGAAAACTGACAAGATCGACACAATCGAACAGCGGTTGTCTGTTGTCACTTACTGTTACAGACCTATCCGAAATCGCGTCAGCCGAATGCGTCAGCGTCGGGCAAGGTAAAAAACACATCACGAGTTAGACCCGCAGCTGACGCTGTCGGTTCATGATGGCTTGTTAATCGTTTGACCGATGAAGCCCAGACAATTGCTGTCGTGACAGCTACGCCGCATCAGACAGACGATAGCCTTCAACGTCTCGCATCGCTTCGTCAGTCAAGCATTCGCCACCCCAAACGTCGGGCACGGCGGGCAAGAGTCGACTGACCAACGTGACCGCATCGGCCACACTGATGTCATCAGGAACTTGCTGTCCGTTGGTCAGGTAGCTCAGCGGTGTAACACGACCACGATCACCTTGAACCAAGGCCGACACAACGCCGGCGGTGGAGGACGTCTCATCCAGTTTGGTCAAGATCAACGACGTTGCTGAAATCGGCGCGAAACCACTGAGCGTGGTTGCAATGTTCGCCGCTGAACTGGTCGCGCTAAGAACTAGATGTGTTTCGTCTGGCTGAGCCGCACGCAGGAATCCCTGTAGCTGTTCAACACGCGCATCGCTGCGTGGGCTTCGACCCGCCGTGTCAATCAACACCAAATCAACGTCACCCAGCTTCGACAAAGCAGGCTGCATTTGCTCAGGTGATTCGACCACCTGCATCGGCAGATCCATGATTTCAGCATACGCGCGAAGCTGTTGCACCGCCGCGATCCGATAGGTATCGATCGTCAGCAGTCCAACGCGGCGACGCGACTGT
>JBCCJB010000196.1:0-7869 GCA_039028015.1 Planctomycetota bacterium | reverse complement strand
ATCCAAGTGTGCAGGCCGCACTCCAACAGCTTTCAGGAAATCCCGCGACGGATCCGAGCTTTGATGCGATCGTGAACTTGTTTCTATCGCCAGGTCAGAGAATCGAAGGGAACCATTTCAGCGAGATCGTGATTGAGCCTCCGGTCCTACCCCCTTGGTCACCCCCTGAATCTGAGCAGGAACCGCGGATCAATGTCGAACCGGAGACCTTTCTGACGACACGACGCGTGATGGCGTTTGACCAGCCGATCGACGTCCTGCCACCCGCGGTTTTCGTTGATGAGTGGGCAGTCAGCTGGCACCTCAGTGTGATCAATGGCGGCTTTCCGCGAGGTGACCAAATGAACGAGGAAAACGCCTTTGTGGGCATCGTCACCAAAGACAATTTGATTCAGCGCGTTGGTTATCGATCCAACAAAACGCAGAGTACTGATCAAAGTGGTGGCAAACTGCCCGATGCCTTGTTGCAAGTGGAAATGGACGCGGGACGTTGGTCAATCTCGCTATCAGAGTCCAACGAAGCAAACCATTCCCGGTCACCAAGACGTGCATGGTCCTCGCCACACGTCCGCACGCTGACCGATGAAGAATCGATACAGATAGGACACCGCCATGCTAAAGCATTAACCGGTGACTTCGACGGCGATGGTACTGATGAAGCCGTGCTGTTTATGGGGGGACAATGGTACGTCGATCTTAATGGCAACGGCGTTTGGGATAGCGGTGACCTTTGGATTCGTTTGGGCACTCGACTCGATCGTCCGGTCGTCGGAGATTGGGACGGTGACGGCAAAGACGATGTGGGCATCTTTGGACGACGCTGGGAGAACGACGACTTACGAATTCGACGCGATCCCGGACTGCCGGACCCGGCCAACACCCGCAGACGAAATCTGAGCCGCGAGGAATTGGTGGTGCCCGACGCTGAAACCGATGATGTGCCCGAACGGGTCCTCGCTCGGGGCAACGATGGTCAAATGCTCGCCGATGCGGTCGACCACGTTTTTCAATACGGTGAGCAGGTCGACACGCCAATCGCAGGCGATTGGAACGGCGATGGCATTGACCAGATCGGCGTTTTCCGATCGGGTCAATGGTTGCTGGACCAGGACGGCGATGGCCGTTGGACACGTAAAGATCGACCCACCACATTTGGTCGGCCCGGAGACGAGCCCATCGTGGGCGACTTCGACGGCGATGGCATCGACGAAATTGCGGTCGTTCGCGGCGACCAGTGGATCATCGATAGCGATGGCGATGGCCGTCTGACAGGCAATGATCGGCGCGAGCGAGTGCCACGTCCAAACCCATCAAGCCAACCAATCACCGGTGATTTTGATGGCGATGATGTGGATGATCTTGGGTACTACGAGGCAGGCTAAAGCCTGCTCCGGTGTGATTCACTCGGCAATGGCGTTTTCTTGTTTGGCTGCCAGCCGATTGGTCATCAGCGCTATAACACCCGAAATGCCCGCATAGATCAGCGGTGCCGAACCGTACGCGTCTTGCTTTGGATTGACGTAAACCAGCACGAACAAGACGGTGGCCATAATTGCCGTCAACGACAGTCCCAGATAAACAGCATGCTTTGATTGAGCGATATTTCTTTTCGACATCTTGGGCTCCACTTCAAACGGAAATGAGACATTGCCTGTCGCAGCGTTGAACTGCTCACGCCAGGAGTCGTCCGTGCGATGACCTGGCCAGAACGAAACACGATTTAGAAGAACAACTGGAAGAGCAATCCATACGAGTCGCCATCGGGGGACGATTACCCGTTCACGAAGTACAGGCAAATCTCGCCGCACAGACTCACGGTGAATCTCACGGTAGAACACCAACGCAAGCTGTATCGCTCGACGGCAATCGCGCGGCAAAAAATGGATGCCGGAAATCGCCCGTTCGTATTCCTTCTCAGCTTCGGCGACGATCTCGATCACAACCTGACGAATCGCTCGTGCATCTTCGGATTGCGCTGAATCGACGTTGATAGAGCCCCTGACCATACGCGCCGACAGGCCGGGCAAGTAGGATCGATCCCGCTGGGCATCTTCCAAAACGTCGCGAACAATGTTGGTCATTTGCATCCCAACACCGAGCGAAATTGCGGCGGGTTCGGCTGCCGGATCACGCACACCCATTAACCGACTCATCATTAGTCCGACCGTCCCGGCGGCGTGATAGCAATAACGCCGCAAATCCCCAAACGTTCGAACTTCAAACTGATGAAGGTCCAATTCCATCCCTTCAATCAGCTCCACAGCATGCGCCGGTTCGACACCTTTTTCGACAATCAAAGGTCGCAACCAGTCCGAAGCGGGATGACGCGTCGGACGCCTAGCCGCAATCGCCTCAACATCAGACTTGAGAATCGACAGTTCGCGTTCCGCCTCTTCGCGAGATGCGGCGTGATCGACAGCGTCATCGACCGAGCGACACCAGGCGTACAAACACACAACGTCTTCTCGGATGCGACGTGGAATCAAACGAGCAGCCAACGAAAATGACCGGCTGTTCTGTCGGATCACGGTCGCCGCTTCGCTCATCGGGCCAGCACCTTTTCCTTCTCAATGATCCCGACCGTTGCCTTCGCGGTATTCAGAACACCTGGAACGCCCGCACCGGGATGGGTACCACTTCCGACGATGTAGAGACCTGGTATCCGGCCGCACTTGTTGTGCGGTCGAAAATAGGCTGACTGTGTCAGCTTTGGTGCAACTGAAAAAGCCGATCCTTGGTATGCGTTTAACTCGCGATGAAAATCAGTTGGTGTGAAATGACGCCGCGTCACGATCGAATCTTGAAGACCGGGAAGATGCTGTTCCAGACTTTCCAGGATCGCGTCGCCGTACCGCTGTGCCAACGAGTCCCAATCCACGTTTGCCCGTCCAAGATGCGGAACGGGGCTAAGCACATAGAACGCCTCGCCTCCCGGTGGTGCTAGGCTTGCATCGGAAACCGTCGGTGCGTGCAGATAAAGACTGAAGTCATCGGGAACCTGACTGCCATGAAAAATATCTTTGAGCAGTCCGCGATAACGATCACCAAAAAGGATGGTGTGATGGGCCAGATCGGCGTACCGCCGCCGCGTGCCGAAATACATCACGAACAACGACATCGACCAATCCATCTTCTCAAGCTTCCGCTGCATTGGACGAGCCTCGTCGCATTGCCGGTACAACTGTGAGTAAGTGTGATGCACGTCGGCATTGGAGACGACAACGTCGTAGCTTTCGCGTTGGCCCGTTGCGTCTTCCACCCAGTGCTTCACGGATTCACCGGATCCCGCCGCAACCGCGATATGATCCACTGGACAATCCAGTCGAAGTTCGCCGCCTTGCCGCTGAAAGAGCTCAACCAACGATTGCACCAGAGCATTCGTACCACCTCGCGGAAAGAACACACCCCACTGACGCTCGATCCAGTGAATGAGGGTGTAGATCGAGCTGGTCTGCATCGGATTGCCCCCAACCAGCAATGGATGGAAGCTGAAGGCTTGACGCAAATGCTCGTCCGACACAAAACGCGAAACGGCCGAATAAACGCTTCGGTCCGCGCGCAACTTCATGAGCTCGGGACTGCACCGCAACATGTCCCGAAAGTTGAGAAACGGCGTGGCACCCAGTTCGAGATAACCCTTTTCGAAAACCCGTTTCGTGTAATCGGCAAAACGACGATAGCCGGCGACGTCACCGGGCGAGATCTGACGGATCTGTTCGATCAATCGCGATTCGTCTTGGGTGTAATCGAATCGCGTCCCGTCGTTCCATTGCAGCCGGTACATCGGATCAACGGGCAGCAGATCGACATGGTCCGACATGCACTCACCGGCCAAATCAAAGAGCTCTTCAATGCAGTGGGGTGCCGTGATCACGGTGGGACCCGCATCGAAGGTGAAGCCAGCATCACGATAAACGTAGGCTCGCCCGCCAGGCTTATCTCGGCCCTCATAACAAACGGTTTCGTAACCGAGTGCCTGGAGCCGAATTGCTGCTCCTAAACCGCCGAAGCCGCTCCCAATCACGGCGGCTCGACCGATGGGTCGGGTTGGAGCCGGCACGTCCACGGATTGTGTCGGTGAGGATGATAACGGCGGCATCGCGACACTCATCGCATCAACTCCACGCTCGAGGGCGCAGATTCTTCGATGATCTTCTGGAGTCGGCCTTTGACTTGGCTGATGCGGATGGGCTGCAAAATCTCCCGGAATCTGTTCAAGAGGTTCTCATCGATCACATGTTCGCCGAGCAAGCAAATCGCTTCGTCAATTTCATTGCCGATGGCATCATTGCCACAGTCGTTGACGACGCTAAGTAAGAACGACGCCAACTCGCTTAACAATGCGGTGGACCGGGGAGAGCGACATGCCAGCTGCAACCGTTCCGCCATCAGACGGCTGGTCGTCGTCTCGGCTTGGTCGGCCAACCATGCCCAATTCCAAGTCACACGTCCATTCTTCAGATCATCCCAACGAACCAGATCCGTCGTGTCATCGTCTACTGCAACAAGCCCAACCAATTCGTCCAAATCATTCCGCATCTGAAGGGCAACGCCGACTCGCATGCCGTAACGTCGGAATTCAGCAATCAAGTCCTCGCTGGCGTCCGCCGCAATCGCGCCAAACTGCATGGCAAGTGCAACCAGCGATCCAGTTTTCTTCGCACTGATCCGCTCCGCGACCGAGCGCCAATCCTCAGGCAAGATCTGATCCACTCGGGCGGCCAAATCGATGGCCTGACCCTCATGGCAAACACGTCCCGTGCGAACCATTGCCTGACAGAGTCGATGTTTCTGAATCAGCGTCAGCCCTGCCGACTGAATCATATCCAAAGCCTGAAAATACATCCAATTGCCGGCATTGATTGCCAATGGCGTGCCGATTTCGCGATGCATCGTTGGCTGACCTCGACGCAATAACGAGGCATCTTGTATGTCATCGATCACAAGCGATCCGGCATGCAAACACTCGATCGCATCCACCACCACCGACGGAATCTCACCACGACCGCCCGCCATTGCAAACGCGACCTGCATCAGACTTCCACGAATGCGTTTGCCACCTCCAGAAACAAAGTCCGCAACGGGACGATGCAATGACTGACTTTCAATCTGGTCGCCAATATCACGCGTCTTAAGCAAATCGTCACCGTGAGTACTCGAACGCGTGCTTGAACTAGCGATTGAGGTCTTCATACCGGCACCTGACGAATAGGCTGAGAACCAGACCGTTCTCGAAAATCAAAGGATGTTCCACGCTGAAACGATCGGACAAACTCGATTGGAGTGAGTGCCGTCGGCGGTATGCCAACCAGCATCCGCATTGCATCGCTCACTCCGAACCGATGCGAATAAAACCTCGCGATGCGATCGATCGACATCACGCGATAAAACCGCTGAAAGATCTGATAGCGATGCGTGGGCGAAACCAATCGAAACAACAATCGATTGAGAAATCTGGCAAACCGTGCCCGTGGTTGATGATCGATGATGAGCTGCTGCAGCGCTTGAGGTACCGAATCTTCAGGCTGTGACGCCAATGTCTCTGCAAACTGCATCGCCATCGCAAATGAGTAACCCGTTGCCGCATGGAACCAGCCGCCTCGGTATCCTCCCACGTAGACGCCATCCTCTTCGCTGCTAATCCGTGGCTCGAAGCCGCTAATCGGCATCGGCAATACGCCGTGCTCTTCTCGCAAAATCTTGCACTTCGCGAGCGACAGACGGCCCTGAGTCCGCGATTTCAGATACGTGTCGGTCTGTGCAAAACAATCATCGCGATTCAAAGCGGACGAATTCGAAAACCGAGTATCCTCGACCAGCACACGTCTTGATGCGAACGGCAAGGTGTAGAAAAAGCGAAACCCGTCAGACTGTTCGACCGCATCATCCATAATGCATGCTTCAGACTCAGGCCAATCCTCAGGCAATTCGAGTTCAAATCCCCAAAATTTCTGATAGCCACCATCGAAGTTGGACGACAACCGCTCGATCGGTCCACGGCTGTCGACCACGATGCTTCCGCGAACAACCCGCCCATCCGACAATCGAACCTCATGCTTAGCAATACCGACCGCATCAGCATGGGTCATGATTTGGTGATCGTTCCCCGACTGGACGAAGCGATCCGTGATCGTCTTCTCGAAATGGCTCGATGAAACGGTGTGGTATGGAATGCTCACATCGCGATGCGTTTTTCCAACACGCACGCTGTAGCCAGGCCAGGTGTGCTCAATCAAATCGCCAAGCCATGGTCGAGCTGATTCCGTCAAATCAGTTTCGTGCAACGACCACGTATGGTTGCCCCCGAGCCGATCCCCTTTCTCGATCAATGCAATTCGTGCGTTGGGCCGGTGGTGAGTTAACGCCAACGCAATCAAACCACTCTGCAAACCACCGCCGACCAAGACGTAGTCAAAGTTCACATCGGCCGTGGTTACCATCCCGCTCATGCAACCGCACCACGCACTGACGCGGAATCATCCTGGTCGCAATTCGATTCCGGTAAATATCGATCGACAATGACCTCGTGCATGATCACGTGTGGCACGGCAATCGAAGCCAGACCCAGGAATGACAGATGCAGCAGGTTGGACCGCGACAACGCATCAATCGAAACGATGCCAACGTAATGACCCATCACAAACGTGCCGACAATTGCCGCAATCGAAAGCGGTGCGACATGCACTAGGAATGAGCGCCAAGAAAGACCCTCGTTGGCCCGCAAATGTTGCAGGCCCAGCACCGAATGCCAAAGACAGAAGTAAACCGTGAATGAGACTAGTATGGGTGTCGACCATGCGACAACGAATGTGCCCAGACCAATAGATAGTTGTTGCCACTTGCGATCACGGCAAAGCTTCGCCCAGAACATCAAAACTAGGCATAACATCACAGTGGCAATTGGACGTGTAAGTGCCACAATCACCGCGGCTGCCTCACCATCACCGCCGCATACGTGCGTAAGCAGCTGTTGTGTTTCCGCCGAGCGGAACAACATCGGTGTCCAAATGATGAGTCCACCGGATGCTAGGTCCATCAGATGTGACGGAGCACTGGTGGAGCTTCGATCGGACTCTTCACGCCCGAAGTGCCAAGCGGACATGAGGAAAAAAACAATGACGGTCACGACGGGGAACAGAGCCCAACCGGCAGCCACACCCAGTCCGACGGCGAGGTAGACGGGAAAGAACGCGAGTGACCAGTACCGTTTGATTCGTGGCTGGAGCAATCGCTTCCCCGCCCAGTGGTCGAGGCCGCCATGCGGTACCCCTAAGACGCCGATCGCAAGGGCTGCAATCCATGCTAAACCTACCGCGTCGTTATCCAAACGCAGCAACGCCGTCAGTGCGACGCACGATCCGCAAATCGATAGGTAGACACTAGCGTGGAACACAGTTCGATGAGCCGGAGAAAGAGGGCCGCAACGGGTGCACCGGCAAGTGCCGATGCACCGCACATAATGCTGTTGGCGAGAGTGTCAACTAGGCCATCGCTGGAGCCGCGGTGGATTCACCGACGGCGCTGTTTTCAGTGCCTTTGCTCTTCGCTCGAGCAATGAAGTAGATCAGCATGCCGAAGCCCGCTTTCGCAGTCATGTCGGCAATCGCGTAACCAACCTGCAGATAAACGATCCCGCTGGGATCGACGTTGTCCGTCACGATCCCGACCACCATTCCGTTGATCATCGCCTCGCTCCGGTCAGTTGATCTGGGTCATCGACCCTTTGAGGGTCAGCATCTGGCCGCCGTTGATCTCACAGCTGCTCGACTCCATCTTCGTCGTCTGATTCGAGGTGATGTTGACGGAGCTCTGGGCCTCGAGGATGAAGTCCTTGCAGGTGATCTCGATGGTCTCTTTGGACTCGATGAT
>JBCCJB010000195.1:0-7901 GCA_039028015.1 Planctomycetota bacterium | reverse complement strand
TCGAGCCGTCAACGCTTGATCAATTATCGGCCGGTGATTTTTTGTTGCGCGGCCGATCGACTCAAGAACTCTGGCAAGACCGAAGCCGTCATCGGGCCGCCGTGCTGCAGGCAACGCGAAGTTCTGACTTGGAGTTGGCATCACGCGCGAATTGGGTACTGCAACGATGGCAACGCGGCATCACGCCGTCGACGCCGAGTGAATTGTGGCCCGCGCTTGAGTCATCGGAACCGATGACCGCGATCGAGATTCTGTTGGGGGCGGAACGATTCAGCGAAGCGTTGGTGGCGATCGAAGAATCGTTGGGCACGATGGAATCGATTGCCATCACGACGCAGTTGAATCGCTTGATCACTGAGAAGTTTCCGATTTATGTGCGAGCAGCATCTCGTGGCGATCATCTGGAATCGTTGATCGCAATCATGGACGTCGTGTCGCAAACACGGCAGCAAGCCCTTTGTCGATTTGATCTGTTGCAAAAGATTCACGGCGACGTTCCAAAGGAACAGTGGTTGCCAAAATCGGCCGAAAGCTGGTCGGTTGACCAACGGATCGAAACGCGATGTCTGATTCATCTTGTGTTGGGTCAAGTTGATCAAGCGATTTCGCTGGCGGAGCAGTTGGAAGCGGACCGCGAATCCACGATCGAAGCTGACTCCGACCAAGTGATCCGTCCACTTTCTAGGGCGATTCATCTGATCGCGGGACGGGGCATGGCAATGGCACCCCACGCAGCCAGAGACGCTCGGTTACTCAAGCGTCAACTGACTGATTTGCAAGTTGAATCGTCCGATTCCGCCGCAAGCAAAGCTCCCGCAGATCAGCAACGTTTGATCGCATTGCAGATGGCACGCAATTGGGTCGACGTGCTCGTTGCGACGCGAATTGATGCCGCAACGATCAAACCAGTCGAATCCGAAATGCGAAACCGATCCGAACTACGTCAAGAAGCGATCGATGCTCTAATCAACATGCCATCGATTCCCAATGTGGACACGCTACGTTGGCGCAGCCTTTTGTTAGCGGGACAGCCCAATGCGGCACTGAGCGTGCTTCGCAAGGTCGATCCAACCGCCGCGGGCGCGCTGGCAATTGCCATGTCGCAAACCGAGTTGGGATTCGAATTGACGGGTTTTCCGTATGAGCAGTGGGACACGTCGCTTTATCCCCGTTTGGAAGCGGTGATCGAAACTCAAAACGCCTACCCACAAAACTTAAAACGAGTTAGCCGACTCGCTCCTGAAACACGTCAATTGCTGACGTGGATGAGCCATGCGTCCAAGGTCGGACGCGACGATTTGGCCTGGATTGTCGCCGAAAGACTTTGTCGCGACGACGTGACAGCGGGTGTGTTTAAAGTGCAGGAACATGTGCTTAAACGAATCGTCGCGTTGACCGACCGAGAAGATTGGGCCATTGATTTGGCGATGCGACCTTGGCAAGACGAGCCCACCAACATGTCACTGGAAACGTTGCTGTCACTTTGTGTGATCGATGACAGCAGGGTCATTCCTGCGTTACGTCGCGTTGTCAAGTTAAGGTTTCCCGAGTGGACACCCAAACAGCAATTCGCTTTAGCGTGTCACGTCGCGATGGCATCCGAAAAACATCGCAATGAAATCAACGAGATTCTGATCCAATTAGCACGGCGACTGGAAGACGGGACGCTGGTGACTCCAATCGATCGGCTTCGCTCTCGCTCACTGGCAATGCCGTCGGATCGCACCTGGATCGAGTTGTTTCAACGAAATGCCCGTGATGACTTGGCGGAACGTCTCCGGCAGCGATTGATATCGCAAGACGACTCGTGGGCGTTGATGACATCGGTCGCGGATCGTGCCAATGAAGAACCGCTTGCCGTGCAACGAGCACGACTCGGGCGGCTGTGGTCAACCGCCACGTCCAAACCAATCACCGGTAAGCGATCACAATCGACCGTCGATGTTTCGCTGCTGATTCAAGCAACGGCGATGGAGGCGGATCTAGCCCAAAGTCTCGGCGACGATGAGGGATACCAACGTGCGATCGACGACTTGCGATGGATGGCCTGCACCCCTTCGACCGATCATCGCAAAACGATCGCGGAATGGCTGGCTCAACTCAATCAAATCGATGATGCACGTCAAATCTATCAATCGCTATTACCCATTACAGCAATCAATTCGCAAGAAACCCAAGGGCTCACTGATATTGCCACCGCGTATCAGCGTTTCATCAGCCAACAAGTGGCAAAGAAGGAATCGTCTCCCGAAATTTGGACGCGTGAGCACGATCAGGACGCAGCCGAGGTTCCACCGGATGCTCAACTTTCGGAATCACAGGTTCAAAAGCGTCGGGAAGCACTGCGTTGGTGGTCACTTGCGTTTTGGGGGACACTTGAGTCGGTCGACTATTACCCCACGGCTTACGTGACGATGCCCGTGTTGTTGGCCCATGCACGACTCGAATTGGCAACTCAGTTGGCGGCCGATGCCGATCGGCGTTCGGATGCGTCGTTGCGGCAAGTGATTGAAGTCACACTCGACGAATTGTCTCGAGTGCAACCCATTGACATCACAATCGCCGAAACATTGTTGCCGCGTTTACGAGCTCGAGGCTTTAAAACGCTGGCTAACAAGACGATGGATCAGATTTTTCAGCACGGCCGCATGCACCATGAAGCGTTTCCCCATGATGCCATGATCGCCAATAATGTGGCTTGGGGTGCGGCGATGAATCGCCGACACTTGCCCGAAGCGACTGAATTGGCTCGCCGGGCCGTTGCCATCCAACCTGATAGTGCGATCTACCGGGACACGCTTGCCGAATGCTTGGCGCGAATGGGGAATCGGGATGAAGCGATACGGATTGAAGAAACGTGCATCATTGATGACCCCGGCCAGTGGCATCTTCATCAACAGATTGAACGCTTCAAGTCAGACTGAGTTAGGACTTGTCCGCAAATAAGTTACCGAATTAGCCGAAACGCGCTAGCGTCGGTTCTCGTGGAAACCGGGGCTATCGCCCATCGGCTCATGTTGGAATCGGCAGTTCAATGATGGACGAGGCCTTAGATCCAGTCGAGCTTCGTGATCGCTTTGAGCCGTTCTTCAAAATTGCCGATCAATCCGCCCACCAACACCCATTCGGCGTGCGACCGCAGCTCGATTTCGCCGAACTTGTTGATTCGCATGATCGAATCGCCGTTGACACCGGCTTTGTGTAGCTCGTTCATGTCAACTTCACCTTCATTGACCACATCCAACAACGTTTTGCCGGTTAGTTCGATGAATTGCATGACGAGGCGTTGAGTATTAGCTTTGACGAGGCCGAGGTTGCGTTGCCGCACACAACCTGTGTGAGTCCTCGATGATAATTCAGCGAATCAATTTTGCGACTGATTCCGCCAGATCACGCGCTGAAAAATGAATCGAATCAACCAAGCCATTCGAATCAATGACAGCCACAAAATTGAGCGTGACAGCACCAAATTCAAATGCGGTTGGATTGGCGATCGGTGCCTCTGGATCTGAGATGCTACGAAAACTCGGGAATCGTAGTTGTTCTCGATCCATAAACGACGCGGGATCTTGCTCTTCGGTGTCAAGATTCATTCCCACAATCACAACATCGCCAGCATAGCGATCGACGATGGCCTGGAGTTCCGGCAACAACGCGAGTGATTGCGGATACTGGCTCGACCAAAACGGCATCAACACAACACGATTGCGAAACGATCTGAGATCCAAGGCTTTGCCATCGACGGATGACAATTGCGGCGCAAAGGTCTGACCGATAATCGATTCACGATTCCGTCGTGCTTGCAATGCCATGGTCAATTCTCGTTGACCATCTGCATCAAAATCGTTGATCCGCGAATTGATGACTTGATATGACACGGTGGCCAACGCCTTTTGGTCAAAGGCCTCGGTCTCAAGGGCAAGTCCCGCCAGAAATCGAGACGTTGTTAGGGTCGGCGCGACGTCAACCAAATCCGTGAGCATGGTTCGCCATGCTTCGGGATCCACTGATGTCCCGGATTCGCTGCTGGCGATCATCTCTTCTCGCATTGATTCCGCATGGCGGATCGCTGGGGATGCGTTCCCCGATGCCGCGACGATTTGATTGGCCATGTCAACGACATTCGAATCCGGGTGATCTGCGAATGTCGACACAATCAACTCTTCGATTTCAGCCGCTTCATCGTCATGCCCCAGAGACTGCAGGGTATCACGCGCTTTGCCCAAGGTCATTAATGCTGCGACGTCAGGACGGTTGGTCTTTGAAACGAGATCGCGGACCTCTGCCAGCAAATCGGACTGCGCATTGGAGCGACCGTGCTCAAGGCGTTCGATCGCAAATCCCACCAGCACCATTCGGGCATCGCTGCTGACATCCGGATCGGAATCTGTTTTCCATTGTTCAGCGATCGACTGCAGATTATTCGCCGCCTCCAAATCGCCCAATTGTGCTAAGTGAGATAGCGACTGAAGGTAACCTCGACGTCCCCGATTGCGTTGAGCCGATGTCGCCGTCGCATCATCCATCAAACGACGTGACGCTTCGCGTTTGAGCCTGATCACACGATCGACATAGGAATCGATTTGTTCAGGCGTCTGCAAGCCGGCGCGGCCAGTCAAAATCAGTTGCAAATCTTGGTCTGCACCGGCGAGGAATTCGATTAGCTGATTCGCGGTCAAATCCCGGGCCAACGAACGAGTTGGAAACGGACCGTTGCTCGCCGCTAGCGATCGCTGAGGGGAAACGGACGCGACATCCGTAGGCGTTGTGGAAAGATCCGTTTCCGTTTGTCGCTCGTACTCCAAACGACCCACCGAGTCATTGGTGTTGACAAAGGAATCTTGCAGTGGCGTTGTTGCCGACAATGCTGGATGCGTTGCCGAATCGTTCTTTTCATTTGCATTTGAACTTATCGGCGTGTTGGCTGATCGACCATCTTCATTCGATGTTGCCGTATCGGACGTGCTTTGACTCGTGCAACCGATGGCAGTGATTGAAATCCAAAATGTGATCAGCAAAACCAACGTTGAGGCTGATCGGTGGCAACGAGTGGACGAAACAAAGAACATCATCGCGTTCCAAAGGAATAGCAGTGATTTGAAAGTGGCATTTACGCGAGGGACTGTAAGCCGGACCACGGTCAAATGCGTTAAAAGCCTATCCGAAACCCAGCGACAGCGCGTTGAGCCGTACGACAGGGCTATCATGGTGAGGCGTCATCCCGCCAACGTCGAGTTATTTATTGATACGCGTCGACGCGACGATCGCGTAAGAAAGGCCAATGCGTTCGGACTGCCGAAATCATGGCGAGTTGGCAATCGGCGGTGATTAAGCCTGCTGAGTGGTGGTCACCTCGACTAAGGATCTGCCCGTTGGGATCGGCGATGAATGATGAGCCCCAGAATTCGAGTCGACCCTCAATACCAATTCGATTTGGGGCCGCAACATATAAACCATTCGCGATCGCGTGAGCACGCATCGAAGTGATCCAGGCATCGTGTTGGATCTCGCCAAACTCGTCTTTTTCATCATCGATCCAACCGATCGCAGTCGGATAAAGAAGAATCTCCGCACCGGCAAGCGACAGCAACCGCGCCGCTTCGGGAAACCACTGGTCCCAACAGATCGCGACGCCCAGTCTGGCATAACGTGTCGCAATCGTGTCAAAACCATTGCCCGCACCGCTGGCGTCACCGGGCGTGAAATAAAACTTTTCGAAATAAAACGGATCGTCAGGAATGTGCATTTTGCGATACACGCCCGCGATCGTTCCATCGGCGTCCAGCACCACCGCTGAATTATGATACAGCCCAGCGGCGCGTCGCTCAAATATCGGCGCGACAATAACAACACCCAGTTCCGCCGCGAGCGTTGACATTCGATCGGTTGTGGGGCCAGGAATCGGCTCGGCCAAATCAAACATCGCGTGATCTTCGCGTTGACAGGGATACTGCGATGCGAAGAGTTCTTGCAGGCAAATGATTTGGGCGTTGTCTTTGGCGGCTTCTCGAATCCAGTGCTCGGCTTGAGCGACAGCTCGATCGACACTGCCTGGGTATGGCGATTGAACAAGTGACAAACGCGTGCACCGTGACATGCAATGGTCCTTACCGATAAATCAAGAGAATGATGGTGCAACACGATCCCGTCAAACCGTGCGTTTCACTCACCTGTTTCACGGGCGTTGGAACGGAAGTTGGCAAAACCCACGTCGCGTCGCAATACGTCCGGGCTCGCGTTGCCGCGGGTGCATCGATTGGCGTGTGCAAGCCGGTTGCCAGTGGCTGCCTAGCGACCAGTTCGGGCGAGCTGTTGGCCAACGATGCCATCGAGTTGTGGCACGCAGCGGGTCAAACAGGTTCGCTGGATCACGTTTGTCCTCAGCGTTTTGCCGCCTCGCTCTCCCCGCCCGCGGCAGCTGCGGCGGAAGAAACAAGCGTCGATTGGGGCATGTTGGTGGATTCAATCGATCGCTGGATGACGCCTAAATACGCGGAAGTGGTCGCCGAAGGTGCTGGTGGTTTGTTCAGCCCGATTGCCGACGCGAGACTTAATATTGATCTCGTGAAAGTGTGGCGAGATCGCTATCCCACCAAACTCATTCTGGTCGCCGTTGATCGACTGGGCGTGCAGCACGACGTCATTTCCGCTGTGAAAGCCGCAGCCGCAGACGGCTGTCACGTTGATTGCGTCGTGCTCAATCGAATCCCTGGCCGCGACGATGCATCGAGTTCAAAAAACATCGTGGAACTCAGAAAGTGGCTTTCGATTCCGATTCATCATCAGGCCACCGAAATTTGACCCAATCAACGTTGACAATCACTCAAAAGCGTTGGTACTTCGATAGGACCTCGCGGGCATCGCTTGCGAACCAATCACCCAAATTCAAATTTCATTGTTGAGCCATCGTTTGCGGGAATGATGGTTCAGTCGGGTTGCACCGACGCCTGCCGATCGTGAACGGTCAGACGGTTACTGGGTCAATCGTCTTGGCGGATTGTTCAGGCCAGTGAGATTTGACTGCGCATCGGGACGTCCGTCACCATCATCGTGCGTGACGTCCCGATGCCAGAATACAGCAGGTCCCTCATGGAAACACCCGACCCAGCCGAAGCGAGTTCAAGCCAGTCGGATGCGAGCGACTTGAATTCGGAGGCGTCGAGTTTGTCCGATCGAGTTGGGTCAGGCATTTCGATGGGGCTCAAATCGCTCGCCGATGGCAAACGCTGGACGGCTGGTATGCATCCGGTACGTCTTGCTGTCTTGGCATCGGTCCTGGTTGTCGCCGCAATCACATGGGCCATCATGCCCGCCCGAGAAACATCATTTGAGGCGGTGCCAATCGAAATCGCCCCAGCGGCACAATTCCGACTGCAGCTGAGTTCGATTCTCGATGGTGAAAGCGATCAGCTTTACATCAATGACTTCAAAGTCACATCGGCAATCTTGAGTCAACTGCCCACGCGGCAGTGGCAAGATTCAATCGATAGTGAAGCCGAGTTCCAGCCGCCGCTACGCACGCTGTTGATCGACCGTGGCAAAGTGACTGACCCGGACATGGCCATCATCGCAGCGATTCCCGGCTTGCGACATTTGAGGCTGCGCCATTCACCCATCACGGACGCATCGGTGGCCGACTTGGTCCAGTGTCAAACGCTTTGGTTCATAAATCTGCCGCATTGCGAATTGACACCCGCGGGCGTAGCAAGGCTCTCCGATCTTTCGAAATTGCGTCAACTGCGTCTTGGTGGACCCAATCTCACCAGCGAAACCGCCAAGGCGGTTTCCCGAATTCATTCGCTACGAGGCATTCATTTGATTGGTGTCCCGGTTAACGACGAGGGACTTAAACTGATTGCCGATTTGCCACATCTGGAATCGCTTTACCTCGACGATTCGTC
>JBCCJB010000194.1:0-7936 GCA_039028015.1 Planctomycetota bacterium | reverse complement strand
CTTGGAATGTTGTCGTTTGAGCAATCCGGTTGATGGCTTCCAGTGACGAATCGATTTGCAGCTGGTTTGCAGCAATTTCGTCATCGGACAAAGCACCGGAGTTACCGGCCTCAACAACCAAGCCACGAATGTCATTGAGCAGGTTGCTGACCTGGCCCAACGCACTGTCGGCGGTGCTGATGATTTGGCTAGCACGCTGCGTGTTGCTGATCGACTTGGTCAATCCAGTGATTTCGCTACGAAGTGCTTCGCTGGCCAACAGACCGGCCGGGTCGTCCGAGCCGGAGTTGATTCGCAAACCGGTCGACAATCGCGTCAACGATTGCTGCAGGTCGTTGTTGCTGCTTTGGAGGCGGTTTTGGGCAACCAAAGAGGAAACATTGGTGTTAATTCGAGTCATGGTTATCGTCCCAAACGGGTTTTGCTTTTAAGTGTTAAGGGGACACACCGATCCGAAGCCGGCGCGGCGATGTCCACTCAAAACATGGAATGCAAATTGGGACGGGACGGAAAAAGCGAACCAGATTTCGCTTGGCCGCAACAGGCAATGCGAACTCAAACGCTACAACCGGCACGAGGCGCGTCTTTCACATTTGACTGAAGTCTCGCTCGTTGACGCGAAAATGCCGTTGGATGGGCTCGGCGGCGTTGCATTTACCATTGTCCGCGTTTGTAATAGGCCGCAGTCATCGAGGATTCGCTCGACGAGCGGTGTATTGCTCCCAACCGCCGCTTCACACTCGCGAGTGCTAGCTTCAGCTTGACTCGATCTCGCGATTACCCACCCAAGCTCAACGGAGAAGTTGATGGAATTTGCACGCGGAAAATTGATGGTCGCCAGCTTTCTAACCCTGGTCGCCGCGGGCATTGGGTTCGCCACTCGAACCGCTGCGCTTCCCGCTTGGGAGTCCGAATTCAATATCACCGGAGTTCAGTTTGGTGGCATCCTGGGTGCCGGATTCCTGGGTTTCGGTGCGATGATCTTTTTTGGCGGGATCTTGGTTGAGTGGTTTGGCTACAAAACACTGCTCGCAGTGGCGTTCGTGCTGCATTTGATCAGTGCCGCGATGTTCTTCATGGCGACGCCCACCTTTGAAGCGGCCATGACCGATGATCCAGCCAATGCAACGGCGAAAGTTGTTCAACTGCTGTGGCTATCAACGGTGCTGTTTTCGGTGTGCCAAGGACTTTATGAAGCGGTCATCAATCCATTGGTCGCTGACCTTTATCCGGAAAGCAAGACGCACTACCTGAACATTTTGCATGCGGGTTGGCCGGCGGGAATGATCATCGGTGGTTTGTTTGCGGCCGCATTCATGGGCAACACTCCTTGGGTCACCGCAATTCCCTGGCAATGGGCGATGAGTGCTTACGTCGCTGTCGTTTTGATTTATGGCGTTTTGGCATTGCCGGAGAAGATGCCCGCGACCGCCTCGGCTGCGGCCGCGGACTCATCGGGCGTTGCAGGTAGCTTCGCTTGCTTTGCCTCGATTCCATTTCTGGTTTTGTTGGGCTTGCATGGTTGCATTGGGTATATGGAATTGGGCGTGGACTCGTGGATGGCGTCGTTGATGGAGAGTCTGTTGCCCAATGCGATTCTCGTGCTGGTCTACACATCGTTCCTCATGTTCATCCTGCGGTTTTTTGCCGGGCCCATCGTGCATCGCATCAATCCGATTGGCCTGTTGTTTGCCAGCAGCATCATTTCATGCTTGGGATTGCTATGGCTCGGCCAACCGACGACGTCGCTGGTGATGGTATTTGCCGCCGCCACGTTCTATTCGTTTGGTAAAGCGTTCCTGTGGCCAACGATGCTGGGTGTGGCCGGTGAGCGTTATCCGCGAAGTGGGGCTATCGCGATGGGAGCCATGGGGGCCGTCGGCATGTTGACGGTTGGTTTGGTCGCAGGCGGCCGAATTGGTGCCCAGCAAGGTGAAGGCTTTAGCGTGGCACTTCAAGAAGCTGCGCCGGAGACATTTGAGCGATATGCGGATGCGGAAACGACATCATCATGGGGTTACGATTATCGATCGGTCTCTGGAGCGAAGTCGGCGGCCGCCAAAGCAATCGAAGTCGGCGAGGATGGATCGATTTCGGGCACGGAGCCAATCGCGGAAGCGAACCAGATCGCCGAAGAAGAGAAGGCCGCATTGATCGCTAATGCAGCGACCGATGTACCAGCCGTTCAAGCCGCTAATCTGGCCGGTGGTCGCACTGCATTGATCAAAACCGCAGCCATCCCGGGGATCATGGTCGTTGGGTTTTTGGGCTTGTTGATCTATTACCGCTCGATCGGAGGCTACAAGCCAGTCGAGATGGAAAAGGCTGAGCCACGGGCGGAGGACACCGATCAGCCGGTTGGCGATGTCGCGGCTGAGAAAGAAGAGAACTTGGCAGCGACGACTTGATCGGGGTTGGTACAGATCGATGCATGTGTCGGCGAAAGCGTTGGCATGCGAACCTCCCCCAAACGAAGTTTGGGGGAGGTCGAGTCGAGCGTCAGCAAGACTCGGGAGGGGGCATGATCGTCAAACCGCTATGTTGCTCCGACTTAGCGCGGACTGCCCCACCCCGCAAGTCTCGCGAGACGCTCGACTTGCGACCCTCCCCGCGTTGCGGGGTGGGTTCAGTCGAAAACCGGACGACCTCATTTTCGGGGGAGGTACTTTGAGGTGCGAAATTTGAAAGACAATGCGGGTGACGTGAACAGTCACCTCGTTTCAAACTTCTAACTTCGCACTTCAAACTTCCCCAGCCCTCTCCCTCGCATCGGCCTTAAGGGCCTTGCTCGACCTCCTCCAAACTTCGTTTGAGGGAGTTTGAAGATCCGAATTGGAAACCTTAGAGCAGTCGACTTGGTGATCGCTCAAATCTGGTAGTTCAGCTCGGGGACGAGCTCGTCGGCTGCATCATCGCCACTCCGCAGTTTGAGCTGCGGCTTTTCCAAGAGCACCGTCGTCTTGGGTGCCACACTGCGTGTGATCCAAACCGAGGACCCAATCACGGACTCACGCCCGATCACGGTTCGACCGCCAAGGATCGTTGCGTTGGCGTACACCACCACATGATCCTCAATCGTCGGATGACGCTTTTGACCGCGAATGAGATGCCCATCGGCATCGGTGGGAAATGAAAGCGCGCCAAGCGTCACACCCTGATAGAGTTTGACTCGCTGGCCGATCTGACACGTCTGGCCGATGACGACGCCTGTTCCGTGGTCAATGAAAAAGTAATCGCCGATATTGGCTCCCGGGTGAATATCAATTCCCGTTTGCTGATGGGCATACTCGGTCATCATCCGCGGAATGAAGGGCACGCCGAGCTGAGTCAATTCGTGCGCGATCCGATAAACCGTAATCGCTTCGAAACCGGGATAGCAGAAAACGACTTCATCGGTCGTGCGGCAGGCCGGATCACCATCAAACGCCGCTTGAACGTCCGTGCCGAGCGTGCGCCGTAATTCGGGCACACGCTGCAAAAATTCGATGGCCATCGCTTGGCCTTTGGCTTCGAAGTCGACCTCGCTCTGACAATCCGCATGCGACCGATGCACGCTGTCGTCGTGCTGGAGGGCACGACCAATTTGCACGGTCATCGCATCATGCAACGAATCGACCAAGCTGCCCACGTGATAACGAATGTTGCCAGCATGCAAATTGGTATGCCGCCGATAGCCGGGATAAAGGATGTCTTTCAGGTCATCCAAAATCTCGACGACGGCCTTGTAGCTCGGCAGCGGGCAATGACCCAGATGATTGATCGCGTCGTCGTCCGTGTACGTCGCAACAATCCGTTCGGTCAGATCGGGCAGCTGAGCTTTGAGTCGAAAGTCGGAGGCCACGATGATTTCTGTTGGTATGAAGTGGTCAACGAGCAACTCAACGGCGGTGCGATACCCAGCTCAGGTCACGGTCCGATCGATGGTGGATTGTTCACCAGGAAATCGCGAGGACCACGATGGGTGTAGTAAGGATAAGCGACTTGGGCCGTTGGCGCACCGGGGGTAAACGGGCGATTTTGCATGGCCGTCGCGGCGCGATGTCCACAAACACCGGCCGAGAGATGGGAACTGTAGTCGTGACCGCCTTGCTGCCATCCAAGAGGCCCCGCAACGCATCCGGTTCGGCATCCGGTGTGGCAACCCATCATTCGGCCACGGCATTTGCCCATCAGACCGCCTTCGGAGCGACCGCATGATTGGCAATGACAATCTGATGAATCACCACACGATTGGGATTGACAGGTTTGGCAACTTCCAGTGCTGCAAACACCCGTGTCGCAGCTTGCTGAAGCACATCCACCCGTGCATCCGCCGCGTGTTTGATGATGCAAGCAACCCGTGTTGATCGCCAGCAGTGCCGCGAACGTGACGAACGCGAAACAACGGCCTGTTAAGAAACAACGATTCATCCTGAATCCTTCCCAAGGTGATTTGCCGACTCCGTGGTGGAAGGATCGGCCGGGGCGACCGGCCAAATGCAGACTATTGGTCTAACCAGCATCATTCGCCGGATCGCATCACGTAACCGATAACGCAGTTTGCCCAAACTGTCACAGGTTGCGTCGGAATCCCCGCCAGCTGTGCAACCTGTCCGGGTTAGTGCGACGACGAAAAGCCAACTCGTTCCGACACGTCATCGCGACGATATCCAACGTGACGATCGGAACTCCTTCCCTAGTCCGATTGTTTTCGCCAAGACAAAAACTGGACGCGTCACTCGATTCGTGCAGCCAAGTTGAGGCAACAACCTCCCGTCTTTTCTCGCACGTGCTCCACGATGGGGCAATGGAATCATGCGCAAGGAAGTCAAGAAAGCCGTCGTGGTTTGGCCGATCGCCATTTCCGTGGCCATATTGGTCTCGGCCAAATTGGCACCCATTGTGTCGCTGCAGGATCGAGTGCTGCGCAAGTCGATCCGGTCCTCGCGCATCGATTCGAACCTGCCAACGAATAGTCTGGTCGGTCAATCGATCCAGTCCGCGGGACGGCACGCGATCGATTCGTTATTGGGATCAAGCATTAGCCAACGCGGACGAACCTTTTCGGTGCCCGATAGCTTGGCCGCGTTGCCAGCGCCAGTGGTCGATTCGAACGCGGAATTGGCTGGCTTTGGTGGTCCCACGTCAATGATGTTGGGCTGGTTCGGTGGGCTGACGCCAGCGCAGGTGCCGCCGTCTCCGCTGGCGCCCGGTGTTTCCGCATCGATCGATGGTGGGCAAGCACAACGTGATATCTTGAACCGCGTCGTTGTGAGTGGTCCAGTCGCGAAGGCGCTTTTGGGTTTGAGCGATATCACAACAAGGTTATCGAAACCCACTGCAGGTGATTCAACCATGCGACGGTGGTTGCCCATCGCAGCCGTCGACTCAGTCGCGAATCAAGACAGCAACACGATTTCGAGTGCTCTGATTCCCAAATCGGTTGAAACGTTAGCACGACCGGCGTTTCGTGCTGTGGAAGAGAATTCGAGGTCACGTGACGGGGCCGGCAAAACCCGCATGTCAGTTTGGCCGATTGCCAAGCAACTTCGGTTGGATTTGTCGACGCTTTCCGAGCAAGCCGATTTGGCAAGAAGCGTCATCGAAGGTGCTGGACTTCAATTTGCCTCAGCAAAATCAAGTTCGGACCGCTGGGCGGATGATGCGACGGCTTTCAGATTGGACAACGTGCCTGATTTGGCCAAGCACGATCAATCGACACCGATGCAACGGGCCGCTTCGGCAATCATCATTGGTCGATGGGCTGATCAGGTTGATGCAAAGCTATCGCAGCTTCATGGATTGACCTCATTGGCGGATCGTCAGGCCGGCGAGCTAATTCAAGAACTGTCAACGCTCGCCGAAGCGGGGCTGCAACTAGGCGAGGCCCTGCCGGCTCGGGATCAACAGATTCACTGGATGAGAACCGCGCATGCGTTGTCTCGCCGCGCCAGTGTATGGGGTTCCGTGTGGGAACTGAGCCAACGCGAGCCTCAACTGCGACTTGCGTCTCAATCAAAGGACGTCAATGCGATTCCAAGCCTAGTTGATGAAGTTCGATCATCACTGCCCGAAACGGGTGACGTCGCTGGGTGGAATCAATTCCTGTTGCTCGACGAAATCGAGCGGATTCCGTACCAAAGCAACGCGGACCAGCGTTCACTTGTTGCGCAACGTTTTCTATCGCGTTTGAACTACCAAGGGCTCAGTGCAGCGCATGTTCGTTGGTTGAAACGTGGACCGATCGCCAAATTGGCGGCAGTCATGCATCCGCTAACGATCAAGCCAGTCGATTACGTCACGCTGCTGTCGGACATCGAGCGTCAAGAATCCAACTCAATCGATCTGGCGTCACTAAAGGTGACCGATGCGTTCCAGTCGCTTCGGTTCACCGATCAGATGCCGCTGGTTCGAGTTGCCAAGGCAATCGATGTGAATTATCGCAACGCAAACGTTCGCACCGCGATTTCGTCGGCGTTGTTGGATCGCTTAGTGCCTACGTTACAGCCAAAACGCGAACCGCTCTCGAAGATGGTGCTTGGAAATCGACTCGTCGGTGAAACGCAAACCCAGACGGAGCTCGATCTTGAACTCGTCCCGTCTGACGACACGTGGCGATTTAATTTGGTCGCTCGCGGTAACGTTCGTGCCGATGGTCGCACATCGCAATCCGGCGTCACGATTCATACCACCGCCGACACCATGTTTGATGCTCGAACACCCATCGAGATCACCAGCATGGGTACGGTCATTGGCGATACCACCGTTGACGTTCAGGGGGGCAGCCGGCTTCGCGGTATCGATACTCGAGTCGACGGTTGGCCTTTGCTTGGTTCTCTGGTGCAATCGATTGCAAAGCGGCGTTATCTGGACATTCAGCCGTCGGCGACGCGAGTCGGTCAAAACGAGGTGCGTCGCGAGATTCTGGACCAAACTCAAACGCGTTTGTCGTCCCAAGTCGACTTAGGTCAAACAAAGATTGATCAATTGATTCTCGGACCGCTGGGGCAACTGAATCTCAATCCCCGGGTCATCGATCAGCGAACGACGTCATCCAGACTGATCGCACGTTTTCGCGTCGCGGGTGATTGGCAGTTGGCCGCGCACACGCCGCGACCTCGGGCCTACAGCGATAGTTGGATGAGCGTGCAAATGCACCAGACGGCGCTGAATAACTTGCTAGAACGATTGCTGCCTCGCGGAAACGCGCAATCATTGCAATTATTGGTCGACGACACACGGACTTTGTTTGGAGGCAAACCCAAGCCATTGCCGGCGGAGATTCCCGGCGAGGCCGAGATTTGCTTTGCCAACACACGTCCGATCACGCTGGAAATTGAAGACGACCGCGTTTGGGTCACGTTCCGCGTGGTGAGTTTGACTCAACCGGGTAGTCCGGTCTTGCGACGATTCATTGTGCGAGCGGCCTATCGTGGCGTGGTCGATGGCTTGGACGCACGCTTGATACGCGACGGTCATTTGCGAATCAGCGGACCAGGAATGTCGATGCGGCAGCGATTACCCGTCCGCGCCGTATTCAACAAAGTCTTGGCAGAGGATCGGGCATTGCCACTGACATTACCGGCCCTGCAGGATCATCCAGCACTGGCGGATTTGGTGGTGACCCAGTTGGAAATGCGCGACGGTTGGATTGCTTGGGCGATTGGTCCCGAAGGTACTGGGATGCACCGCTTGGAGCCCATTCGAATTGCCACGCAGTCCAGCGCGAAGTCGTCCAACGTTATGCAAGCGAACTAGCCGTGCTGCAATGCGATCACGCTTAATCGCGTTGGTTAACGGCACGAAGAACATAACCGCCTGCCAACTGCCATCGGCGAGTGAGATGAGACGCACCGTCGAGACTGATCCTGTTGATTTGGACGCATTGCCAGCCCGCTGACGCCAAAGCACCGACGATTTCACGTCGCGTGAATCGATGCAGGAACATGTCGGGAAG